>CAXTQE010000024.1:0-9901 GCA_964246225.1 uncultured Acidobacteriaceae bacterium
GGCGGCATCTATCACTCGCAACGAGTCGGCAGCAGGAAGCATCGGCACCTGGCTGAACAGGAAGGGATGTCCCTCGCCATGATCTCAAAGATGCACGATATTCCTCAGCTCGATTCATCCACAGCACTCGACGACTTTCAGTTCCCGGGAGGAACCTTCATGCCAAACCTTACTGTTCTCAGGCTTTACTTCTCGGCACACGAAGTTCGCCGGGCGGACTCCTGGTGGAAGCGGCTGTCTCCCCAAAGCCTCGGCGAGTATCTGCTGCGAGCAGCCAAAGACGCAGGAGTCGAGCAAGCATTGCTCCATCGGGTCATCGGCGGCTATCTCAAGGATCATGACCTCGCGATGGACACCGGGGAGATTCCCCCCGCGCGGTTGCCGCAGTGTTTAGAACTAGTAGGAGAAGAGGCAGTTCTCAAGCGCTTCCTTACACTCAACCAGGAACATCTCAAAAAGGTTCGCACGGTTTTTCTTCGAGGCGAAGAGGCTCGCCTCGAAGTTCAACTAGAAACGGAGGAGTTTGAAGAAGCTCTCAAGATCGAAGGGGATCCTCCGCCTGCCCGCTGAAGCCAAGGTGCTGTACCACGGCGCATGCAGCGCACTCACAAGCTCAGCGGACAACCACTTCAATGCCAAACGTGTGATGGATGACGTACGTGCCGAAGCGCTTGTCGTGTTCTTCAGGTTGTGTGTTCCCTTCCGTATCGGTTGCGCGACTGCGAAGCATATAGGTTCCCTTCTCCTTTGGAACCAGCCAGTCATATTCCCAACGCCGCCACACACCGTACTGCGGCTCATCGAGAAACCGGACCGGCTGCCAGGTCTTACCGTCATCGGTAGTGACGTCTACCTTGCTGATATGCGTATCGCTGCCCCACGCGGCACCTACAACGCGATAACGGCTGCCGGCCGGAATAAACTCACGCGTGCGTGGCCGAGCGATGGCAGATTTGACAGCCATCTGACCCAGCGCACGCCGCATCGGATTCTTGTTCTCGTCGTACTCCCAGTAACCGTAGTCCGAAGTCTGCCAGTAGCCCTTGTAGGGCTCGGTGAGCACGCGGATGTGCGTAAGCCACTTGACCGACGCCATGCCGTAATGTCCAGACACAATCGCGCGCAGCGGAAAACCATGGTCCAGAGGGATCTCCTCTCCGTTCATCGCGTACGCAATCAGAACGTCGCCGGCTTTGTCCGCAGCCAGACTGCGCGAGTAGGAAGTATCTCCCGGTGGGATCGGCTCCTCTTTCGGCTTTCCCGTGTCGGCGGCCTCAAAGAGGATTTCGCAGGAGTTCGAAGCGAGGCCGGCACGCTCCAGCAGTGCTGCCAAAGGTACTCCGGTCCACTCCGCAGTGCTGACCGCGCCGAGTTGCCACTGCGCACCTTTCACTTGTGGCGCAAGAAACACGCGGCCGTTGCCAGCGCACTCCAGCGTGGCGGGCCGGGTCACGGCAGGCATAGCCAGCAGCTCTTCATAGCGGATGTTGAAAGGTCGATCGACAGCGCCGCCGATGCTCAATCGATAGTCGTGACGGTCCAGCACCGGAGCCGTAAAGTGACTGCGAATATAAAACTGATCGTTGGGCGTGAGAAAGCTGTCGAGTTGATCGAACGGCCACTCCAGGTTGAGCGGCTCACGCTCGCGAACGATAAAACCGATCTGCGGTTCAGGAGGTACAACGGTAGCGGTCACTTCAGTCTGCTGGCTCATGGAAACAAACTCCTCTGTTAAGCGCTGCGGTTATGCCCTGCCCGGCGGCGGAGCGGCAATGTCATAGAGCGCACGGGGTGAGATGCGATGCGCGAGTGCGCTGGCACCGAGATTCAGAACGAGCGATAACGGCAGAAGGTGCCATTGTCCCGTCAGTTCGGCGGCCATGAAGCCGGCCATCCAGGGTGCATGGGTGACCGCCGCCAGGAAGACACTCAAACTAACTACAGCAATCAACACCGGTTGCGGCAGATGCAGCAAATGTGCGCAGACAAGTCCTAACGCTGCTCCGGTGAAAAGCGTAGGCGTAAAAACGCCACCGACTGTTCCCGCGCCGGTGCAGACGGTTGTAGCCGCTAGACGCAGCAGCAGCACCGCAAGGATGCTTTGAAGGAGAGACGCACCGGCAAGTGTGTCCTTGAGCGCAACGTCGCCGTTCCCCCAAACTGTCGGTCTAAGAAGACTGAGCAGACCAACCGCGATCCCTCCCCAGACCAAAGGCATCGGAAGTTTGCGAAGAAAGCGCGCGCTGTGTAGCAGCCACTGGTAGCAGGGGCCGAGAATGGCGAGGAGTAGCGCCACGGGAAGTGTCCAGACAACCGTCTTGCTGAACGGCAACGTGCCGTGCACGGCGAACAGAGGTCCTCCATCCAGCAGAGATCGGCTGAGAAGCCAGCCAACCATTGCGGATACAGCCAGCACAGGAGCCTGCGTCCAGTCCCACTCGCCAAGCACAATCTCATACGCGAAAAAGACGCCGGCTATCGGAGCCTGGTACACAGCGGCGACAGCGGCTGAAACTCCGCAAGCGACCTTCCGCGCAAGCGAGAACCGGGCCGTGCTTCTCCGCGAACCGACCCACGATGTGGCCGCCGTGGCAAACTGGATCATCGAACCTTCACGCCCGATAGCCGCACCAGTGGCGACCGAAAAGGCGGAGGAAAGAGTCCTCCATGCCGTTGCTGGGAAAGAAATGCAACCCTCTTCAAAGCGCACTGCTTCGACATACCCTTCCGCCTTTTCATTGTGAGTCAGACGCTGCGCGAGCCTAAGCACGGCAGTTGCAAGCAATGCACCCAGGATTGGCACGGCTAGGCGATGCATTGGAGAAAGCGCGGCAGCAGCGCTAGGCAACAGGCCGGAGTGTCGCACGAGCAGCCATTGCAGCAACTGAAAGAATCGCCTCACCCCGACACAAGCAAGTCCGCTCACGAGACCCAGCCCTGCAGCCCAGAGCAGTGCCTCTGCGCTGTATAGAAGCTGCGTGCTGCGACTTGTATCTTCTGACTGCATAGCGAGCACGGCTGTATCTCCAAGTTAGCCCCATACGGCCTCAGGAGGAATTCGGAAATCGTTATACGGCATAAGGAAAAGTGTGAGTCCTTCGCACAAGCGTTCGACATCCACCCCAAGCCACGCTCTAGTCGGGCAATTAGTATGCGATCGTTGCTGATCAAGAGCCACTCAACGGAGTAACGTCCAACCTGATCGTAGCGTTTCAGCATCTATGCAGGAATTAGGCCAACGTCTCATGATTGCCTGTTCGAGGAACTCTTGTCCGTAGAATCGAAACAATTCGTTTCGCTTATCCGCAGACTAGCCTTCCTATCCCTGGCTTTCACAGTCTTCTGCCTTGGATTACGAGCACGCCTCGCTCTTTACACGCCGAAGGCTCCGCTGCTGATAACTTCTGTAAAGCTGTCAACTGAAAAACAATCAGCAGAGTCGCTAACAGTGTCTGCACTTCCAAGCGATCTTTGGCAACCGTCGACGCAGACCGTACTCGTCTTGCTGTTCAGCAGCCCTTGTACCATACCGAGTTCTCCTCTTGGCATTCAGCAATTCAGCGTTCCACATTCCAACCCAACTCGATTACAGCTGAATTGTGGTAACTCCCTGCGACGTCCCCCGCCGGCGTTCCTTTAGCTTCATGCCAGCTCTGTCGGTGTACTCCTCTGCATACAGCAGAGGGTACCCAGTTATAAGCAGCAGGTGTGACAGCAACACGGGTCAACGTAGTCTGCTCTTTTTAGAAGAGCATGACCGGACGTCTATGTCGTTTGCAGCTTACTCTCAAGCTGCCTGCGAACTACCCGAACTACTTTCTATAAAAAGTCCCATCATGCAGGTCTATATACGTTAGGCGGTGTAGAGGCAGCACGTCGTCTTCTCAAGACGAATCACTCTTTATCGAAGCCTTTCCCGCATCGGAAAGGTACCGCTGCATTCTAGGTCCAAAAAAGCTTTGGAAGAAGGTCTGTCATGCGCTCGAAGCGCCTCATCGTTGCTCTGGTTTGCATTCTGGCCGTATGCGCCATCGGCTACGTCGTCCACCGACATCGCAAGATTGATGCTGCGCCAGAGACCCCGGTAGCCCCGCCGAGTGTCGCCGTGGCGACTGCGCAGAGCGGGTATATTGCCAATCAACTCACCGTGGCGGGAGTCTTTCAGGCCTTTCAGGAGATCGATGTACACGGCAAGGTCTCCGGCTATATCCGCCACATTTACGTCGACATCGGAGACCGCGTGCGGCAGGGGCAAACCCTTGCTGTGCTCGAGGTACCCGAACTTCGGGCAGAAGTGGCAGGAGCGCAAGCCGGGATCTCTCAGACTCAACAGAACATCCTGAGATTGCAGAATGAAGTCACGCGCCAGGAGGCGGATTACGCAGCGGTGCACGCAAGATACGTTCGGCTGAAAGAAGCTTCAGACCAGCAGCCTGGCCTCGTTGCCGCTCAGGAGTTGGACGATGCCTTCGCCAAGTTCCAGTCTGCAGCTTCACAGGTGGACGCCGCCAAATCCGCCGTTGCCGCAGCACAGGGCCAACTCGGGGTCTCTCGTGCTGAAAACCTCCGAGTCAGCAGCATGGCCCAATACGCGACGATCACTGCGCCCTACAACGGAGTTGTAACGATGCGGTATGCAGACACTGGATCACTCATTCCGGCAGGTACGGCCGAGGGGCTGAATCAAGCTGTTGTTCGACTCGCGCAAAGCGACGTTCTCCGCCTTCGTATGCCTGTCCCTGAGCGTGATGTCCCGCTTGTTCACATCGGCTCCGTCGTCACGGTTCACGTGCAGGCGACCGGGCAGCAGTTTCCCGGAAAAGTCGTTCGCTTCACGCGCGACGTTTCAAACGCCACAAGGACGATGATGACGGAAGTGGATGTGGCGAACCCCGCCCTGACTTTGACACCCGGCATGTACGCCGATGTAACGTTCAACCTGGAACAGAAGAACCATGCGCTCATTATTCCCGCGAGTGCCGTCATCCAGGGCGATCAGCCATCAGTAATGCTCGTGGATGCCGAAAATCGAGTCCAAAAACGACCTGTCGATCTCGGCATCGCCGGAGCCAATCAGCAGGAGGTCGCCTCCGGCCTGCAGCCCGGAGATCGGGTCATCATCGGCGGAATCTCCACGCTGCAGCCAGGTGAGAAGGTGACTCCACAAGAAGCTTCAAGCAGGCTAACCGAGTTCCAAAGTGCAAACCAGAAGGGCGGCAAATAATATGTCCTTCTTTGCTATCAAATATCCCTTCTTCATCCTCATGGCGTGCATGATCGTTGTGGTCGTCGGCGTGGCTGCCATCATGGGCATGCCTGTCGATCTATTCCCACCCGTCAAAATCCCCGTCGTGGTCGTAGCCACCTTCTACTCCGGAATGCCTCCGCAGCAGATTGAGTCCGACATCACGGACAGCGACGAACGCTTCTTCACCCTGGGAAGCAACATCGATCACATCGAGTCACGTTCGATGACCGGCGTAAGCCTTATCAAAATCTACTTCCAGCCCGGCACCGATCCAACCGCCGCAGTGAGCGGTATCTCGAACCTTGCGATGGCCAACCTGCGCCGGCTTCCACCCGGGACGCTTCCGCCGGTCGTGCTCAGCTTCGACGCCGCCAACCTGCCTGTCTGCCTCATCACCCTGAAGGGCGAAGGCATGAACCAGACAGAGCTCAAGGACGTTGCGCAGTTCAGCGTCCGCAACCAGGTGGCCAACGTCCCTGGCGCATCCGTCCCGCAACCCTACGGTGGAACCTACCGGCAGATCATGGTATATGTCGATCCGCTCAAGCTGGAGGCGTCGCAGCTAGGCGTCATGGACGTCGTGCATGCGGTCAACGACTCCAACCTCATCCTGCCTGCGGGAGACGTGCGCATCGGTCCCAAGGACTACAACATCTACGCCAACAGCCAGGTGCCCACTCCGAATGACGTCAACAGCATTCCGCTGCGCACCGTTGGGAACGCCTCCATTCTGGTCGGCGACGTAGGGCATGCAGTCGATGGTGGTCAACTCCAGACAAACATTGTCCGGGTAGATGGACAACACTCCGTTTACATCCCCGTCCTCAAACAAGGCGGAAAATCCAACACCATCACAATCGTAAATGGCATCCGTGCAGCTACCGCTCATCTGCTCGACATCCCTCAGCAGCTAAAGACGGCTGTTGTGTTCGACCAGTCCGTCTTCGTTAAAACAGCAATCAAGAATGTCATCAGCGAAGGTGCCATCGGTCTCTGCCTCACCGGCATCATGATCCTGCTCTTCCTAGGGAATTTGCGGGCCACCTTGGCAGTCCTTTTATCCATTCCAATCTCCTGCATCGCCACGTTTCTCATCCTGAATGCGTTTGGAGATTCGATTAACACAATGGTTCTCGGCGGCATGGCACTTGTGCTCTCGAGGCTCATCGATAACTCGGTCGTGGTGCTTGAAAATATCTTCCGCCACTTCGAGATGGGGGAAGACAGCGTCAAGGCCTCGCAGGAGGGCGGCAAGGAGGTTCAACTTGCGGTGCTTGCCGCAACCTTCAGCACGGCGATCGTCTTCTTTCCTGTCGTTCTGCTTACCGGCGTCAGCAAATATCTCTTCACCGCACTGGCGCTCGCTGTTGTCATTGCGCTCTTCTGCTCCTACGTTGTGGCGATGACGGTGGTCCCACTCTTCTGTGCGAAGTTCATCAAGCACACCGGCCATGGCGATGAGCACGAGTCCGCGGAGAAAGACGATCCGGTGCCGGACCACATGCGCGGCGGGCACGGACAAAAAAATATCTTCGCGAAAATCGTATATCACTTCAACCAGGTATTTGGCTGGCTCCAGGCTCGCTACGACGGAGCTATTCATTACTGCCTCGGTCGCCCCGGTTTTGTAATCCTCGGCTTCGCTGTCTTCGTGGTCCTCAGCTTCGCGTTAGCTCCACTGCTTGGCAGGGCATACTTTCCCAGAACCGACCCGGGCCAGTTTGTCATCAGCGTCAAGGCGCCTACCGGCACACGCATTGAACTGACCGACCAATACATCGCCCGGGTGGAAGAAGATATACGGGCCGTCGTTGCTCCAAAAGACCTCAACATGATCGTTTCAAACATCGGCGTAACGCCCGACCTCTCTGCCATCTACACACCGAACTCCGGAATGCACACGGCTTTCGTTCAGGTAAGCCTTAAGGAAGATCACAGCCTCAGCAGCTTCGCCTACATCGATAAGGTGCGTGCCAAACTAGCGACCGATCTCCCCTCCGTCCAGACTTACTTCCAGACTGGTGGACTTGTCGATTCCATTGTCAATCAAGGTCTGCCTGCGCCCTTCGACATCCAGGTCAGCACAAATGACATGGACGGCGGGTACGCTGTGGCTCAACAAATAGCGAAGAAGATGAGCACGATCCATGGCGTCAGCGATGTCCTTATTCCTCAGGATATTGACTACCCCGGTCTAGCTCTCAATATCGATCGGCAGCAGGCAAGTCTTGAAGGTCTTACCCCGAAGACGATTGTCGACAGTGTAATTACCGCCATGACTTCGAACGGCGTTGTCGCTCCCAGTTATTGGATCGATCCGAAGACCGGCAACAACTACATGCTTACCGTGCAGTATCCAGAGACCCAGGTACAGACGCTCAATGACTTCAAGCAGATTCCTCTCCGTTCCGCCGATGGGAAGTCGACGACGCCGTTAGAGACCGTCGCTTCCATCAAATCGATCAACACGCCGACCGAAGTCGACCACTACCAGCTCCGCCGGATTTTCGATGTCTATGTCATGCCGACAAGTGAAAATCTTGCAGTCATGAGTAAGGACGTCAACAAAGTAGTCGCTGGAATGAACGTTCCACACGGGACAAAGATCACCGTGCGCGGCTCCGTCAACAACATGAACGAATCGTTCAAGTCGTTCGCAATCGGCCTCATCCTTTCGATCGTCCTCGTATTTTTGATCCTCATGGCGCAGTTCGCCTCCTTCATCGACCCTTTCATCATCCTGCTCGCGATCCCGCCAGGCATCTCCGGCGTCATCCTCTTCTTGCTGGTGACCGGTACCACCATCAACATCATGAGCTTGATGGGTGTGCTCATGATGACCGGAATCGTCGTCTCCGACAGCATCCTCATCGTTGAATTCACCGGCCAGCTGCGGGAGCAAGGAAAGGAGTTGGAGGACGCCATCATCACCGCTTGCAAAGTGCGCCTGCGACCTATCCTTATGACCACGCTCGCAACCATCCTGGGACTTATCCCCATGGCGCTCGCGTTAGAAGCAGGGAGCGAACAGTACGCGCCGCTTGCCCGTGCCATCCTTGGCGGTCTTACAGTGTCAGGAGTGGTCACGGTTTTCCTTGTGCCCAGCGCTTATCTGCTCATTCATAAACGGATCGAAGAGCACAAGGCAAAGAAAGAAAAACCGCAGCCGGCAGGCCGTTCCATGGAGGCCACGGCATGAGAGCAGGCTTGATCTTCATCGTTCTCCTACCGCTCCCTCTCTTCGCACAAGCAACCGACAGTTTACCGTCCGCTTCAAAGCCAACGCCGCTCGCGCCCCAGGTTCCCGCGTTTCTCCAACACGCCACCACGGACCAAAGCCCTTCTCAACAGCCTCCTATGCCTGAGCCGGCCAATCCAGGCATCCCCATTACGCGGTCTGAGGCAGAAACGCTTGCACTTAAAAATAATCCAAGAATTACGGCAAGCACACTCCTCGCGTTGGCTGCGGGCCAGGTCACGCGGCAGACACGGTCCAACGAGTTACCCCAGATCTATGGACAAATAACTGCGGAAAAAGCTGAAGACGACAGCCGCATCGGAGCCGGATCGCTCACCAGTTCCCACCTCTTTACTCACGCTGGGGGTGGCGGCACGTTCTCTCAACTCCTCACAGATTTCGGGCACACGCGAGATCTCGTCGCAACCAACAAGCTCCAACAGAAGTCGCAGGACAAGACCACGCTTGCAACGCAACAGGATGTCCTAATAGCAACCGATGCAGCTTTCTACCGGTTGCTCAACGCACAATCACTTCTTCAGGTAGCCGTGGCGACTGTTGCAGCGAGAAACGATGTCCAAAGACTAACCTCCGCTTTAACCAACAGCGCGCTCAGAAGCACTCTCGACCTGAACATTGCAGCCGCCGATGTATCGCAGTCGCAGCTCCTGGAGCTGGACGCAGAAAATGCCGTAGCTTCTGCAAGTACAACCTTGACAGAGGTTCTTGCTGCACCGCCCGATACGGTCTATGCGGCCGTTGAAGACAGCACGGCCGCGCCGCCCCCTCCGCCTGCACCGGACAGCTCCACGGCGCTCAATGCCGACGCACAGAAACAGCGGCCAGATCTGCAGGCATTAAAACTTAATGCACAAGCGTACGGAGAGTTCGCCCGCGCGCAACAACTGCAGCATCTTCCAACCATCACCGCACTGGCAACCGGAGGTCTTACTCCCGTCGCTCCGGATAATATTTTCGTTCCGAAGTGGTATGCGGCCGGGGGAATCAATCTCTCGATTCCATTCTTCACAGGCTTCCGCATCGACGCACAAGCGGCAGAGGCAAGGCTCAGGCAGAAGGCCACAGAAAAACAAGCTCAGGAGTTATCTGACACCATAGCCCGGGACGTCCACGTAGCGGTTCTCAACGCGCAGACCGCGTTCCGCAGGATAGCCGTTGCCGACCAGTTCCGCAACCAGGCTACTCAGGCCCTTGCGCTCGCTCAGACCAGGTACAAGCTCGGCCTAAGCTCCATTGTCGAACTCAGTCAAGCCCAACTCCAAAGCACACAGGCAGCAGTGACCGCCGTGAACGCGCGCTACGACTACTTACTGGCCCTACGATCCCTCGACTATGCGCGTGGGCAACTTACACCGTAGACAAACAATATTGGGAATAAGTCGGCGGTGTCGCAA
>CAXTQE010000024.1:10001-35962 GCA_964246225.1 uncultured Acidobacteriaceae bacterium
GGCGGCGAGCGCGTGGCCGAGTGCCTCGCCTCGCTCTTCCCCGCAGCCGAGCTGTTCACCCTGGTGGCCGCGCCGGAGGGTCTGCCGGAGTCCCTTCGCAACCGCGTCCTGCACACCTCGTTTCTGCAGCGCGTGCCGCTGGCCAGGAGCCATCATCGCCACATGATGCCTCTGTATCCGGCCGCGGC
This sequence comes from uncultured Acidobacteriaceae bacterium, assembly GCA_964246225.1. Lineage (GTDB taxonomy): Bacteria > Acidobacteriota > Terriglobia > Terriglobales > Acidobacteriaceae > Edaphobacter. Next base: position 10,190 of record CAXTQE010000024.1, read on the forward strand.
CAGGAGCCTCGATCTGCGTGGCTTCGACCTGGTCCTCTCCTCCGACAGCGGCCCCGTGAAGGCCGTGCGTGTCGATCCCGGCGCCGTCCACATCTGCTACTGCCACTCGCCCATGCGCTATCTCTACGACGGCTACGAGCAGTACCGCGGCCAGATGCGCGGCGCTGTCCGGGCGCTCTTTACAGCCAGCGCCGGCTTTGTCCGCCGCGCGGATGTCGCCGCCGCTCAGCGCGTCACCTGGTTTCTGGCCAACTCCCGCTACGTGGCCGCGCGCATTGGGCGCGTCTACGGGCGCGAAGCCGAGGTCATTCCCCCTCCAATCGATCTCTCGCTCGCCCGCCTCGCCACGCCCGGAGACCACTATCTCTGCGCCGGGCGGCTGGTCGGCTACAAACGCACGGAGCTCCTGATCGAGGCTTGCCGGAGACTTGGCCGCAAGCTCCGCATCGCGGGAACCGGCCCCGAAGAAGCCCGCCTGCGCCGCCTGGCCGGGCCAGAGGTAACCTTCCTCGGCCAGCTCTCGGACGACGCGCTCTGGCAGCAGTACGCCGAGTGCCGCGCCCTGCTCTTCGCCGCCGACGAAGACTTCGGCATGGTGCCGCTGGAGGCGCAGGCCTGCGGGCGGCCCGTCCTCTGCTACGGCGCGGGAGGCTCACTGGAAACAGTCCGCGGCTCCGGGCCAGACCCGACCGGTCTTTACTTTCCGGCACAATCCGCCGAATCCGCCCTCGAAGCCTTGAAGAATTTTGAAGCGCAGCAAGAAAAGTTTCAGAGCCCCGCAATCCAGGCCTGGGCCGCGGCCTTCGGAACTCCCGTCTTTCTGCGCCGGATGCGAGAGTTCATCCTGGCTCGCGTGCCGGCCGCAGCCTCCGCCGTAAGGGAGGCCTAGGTGGAACGGATGCGCGATCTTCTCAAGCACAACCTCGGCCGAAGCCTGAGCGGACTGTCCGTCGCCGATCGCCTCGACGCGGCCTGGCCGGTCGCCTGTGGCCCCGCCATGGCGAAACGGGGCGAGATCGTAGGCTTTACCGGAGGCATCGTCCAGGTGCAGGTGCAGGATGGTACCTGGCTCGACCAGATGCGGTCGATGGGAGCGGTCCTCGAGCGGGAACTGGCCCGCATCGCCGGCGTGGAGGTCGCCGGGATACACTTTGAGGTGAGGGGTTCACACCCGAAAGGCTCTCGATGAGTGCGGTCACGGTAGGGGAAGTACGTCGCGTCGCCGAGCTGGCGAATCTGCAGCTGACGCCTGAAGAGGAAACTCGCATGGCTCGGGATCTGGAAGCGATTCTGGCCCACGTGGCCCAGCTGGCCGAGCTTGACACGGAAAACGTGCATCCCATGGCGCAGGTGAGTGACGTGCTTGGCCTGGTAAACGACGGAGCGGGAGGCACTTTGCGCTCGGATGCGACCCGGGCCTCGGTGGATCGGCGCGCCGTGATGGCCGCTGCTCCAGAGTCCGACGGCCGCTTCTTCAAGGTCCCAAAGGTGATCGAACGGTGACCGTCCGCACGAGCAGCATGCAAACCATCGCGGAGGCGCGCGCGCAGGCGAAGGCCGGCTCGGCAACCGCCTTGGCCGAACGCCACTTCAAGCTCATCGCGGAGCAGGACGGCCCCGGCGGATTGGGAATCAACAGTTTCCTGGCGCTCAGCCGCGAACGTGCCCTCGCGCAGGCAGCGCGCGTCGACGAGCTGACCGCCAGAGGGCAGGAGGCCGGGTCGCTCGCCGGCGTGCCCGTCGCGATCAAGGATGTGCTCGCCATGACCGGCGCGCCTGCCACGGCTGGCTCCAAGATTCTGGTCGGCTACCAGCCTCCGTACGATGCGACAGTGGTCGCAAAGCTCGAGGCGGCCGGAGCCGTCCTGCTCGGCAAGCTGAACTGCGACGAGTTTGCCATGGGGTCCTCGAACGAGAACTCCGCATACGGCCCGGTCCGGAATCCACGGGCGCTCGACCGGGTTCCGGGAGGCTCGAGCGGCGGCTCGGCGGCGGCGGTGGCGGCAGGTTTTGCGGTGGCCACGCTGGGCACCGACACCGGAGGTTCGATCCGGCAGCCGGCAGCCTTTTGCGGCGTGGTCGGCGTCCTTCCCACCTACGGACGCGTCAGCCGCTTCGGCCTCATTGCTTTTGCCTCGTCGCTCGACCGCATCGGACCGTTCACGGCGAATGTCGCGGACGCTGCAACCCTGCTCACCGTCCTCGCCGGCAAAGACCCGCTGGACGCCACCAGCGCGGATCGGCCTGTGGAAGACTTTTCCGCCGCCCTCGCTCAGCCGGTCGACGGGCTCCGGGTCGGCGTGCCCGAAGAGTACTTCGGCGAGGGTCTCGACCCGGAGATCCGCGCCGCCATTGAGCGCGCCCTGGATGGCCTGCGCGCGCGCGGCTGCGAGCTGGTCAGGATCAGCCTGCCGCACACGCGCTACGCCATTCCGACCTACTACGTGCTCGCCACGGCGGAGGCGTCCTCGAATCTGTCGCGCTTCGATGGGGTTCGCTTTGGCCTGCGATCCTCTGAAAGCCAGACCCTATCGGCCATGTTCCGCCATACGCGCGAAGAGGGCTTCGGCGCGGAGGTCAAGCGCCGCATCCTGCTGGGAACCTACTCACTCAGCGCCGGCTACTACGACGCGTATTACCGGAAAGCGCAGCAGGTGCGCATGCTGGTCGCTCGGGATTTCCTGGACGCCTTCACAAAGTGCGATGTGCTGGTCGCGCCCATAACGCCGACACCGCCGTTCAGGCTCGGCGAAAAAGTGGACGACCCAATCGCGATGTACCTTGCCGATATCTACTCTGTGGCGGCCTCACTCGCGGGAATCTGCGGGATGAGCGTGCCATGCGGCGAAACCAAAGACGGACTGCCGATCGGCGTACAGGTGATGGGGCCACATTTTGGCGAGTCCCCCATGCTGCGCGCCGGGCTGGCCATCCAACAGATGCAGGAGAAGATGTGAGCGAAGAAACACAGGTAGCCGTGCCCGGAGGAATTCGGGCGTTCGATGGCGAGGGCCGCGAGGTCGTCGTGCCGCGGGAGCAATGGCAGAACGAAGTCTTGCCCGGCATGGTGCAGCAGGCCTGGGATCAGCCCGACCAGCTCTACATGTTGATCGTCAACAGCCTCAACGACGGCTTTCTTGCCGAGGTCGGCGACGCGGCCCGGCATCTGTACGAGACCGACACAGTCCCCGCGCGCGGAGCCTGCATGTGGGCGATCGTGCTGATCCAGACCGGGCGACTGGTTGAGGCCGAGATGGTACTGACCGGCTTCGGTGAGCGCCACGGCGAGGATGCGTCCGTGCTGGTAAACCTGGCCAAGGTGTACGCGGCCAAGGGCGAACAGGCACGCGCCGCAGCCACTCTGGACCGGGCACTTGCGCTTGAGCCAAACCATGAGAGTGGCCTGGGCTGGTTTGCCTCGATGGCGCGCGAGCGCGGCGGCGACGAGGGAGCCGCGCGGGCACTCGAGCAGCTACGGACCAATCCGGCCAGCTGGCGGGCGCAACTTTGGCTTGCCCGGACGGAGCTCGATGGCGGCCGTCTCGACGCCGCAAGGGCGCTTTACGAGGAAGCCTTGAGTCGTGCGCCGCGTCCGGTTCCGGCAGACTTTCTCATGCAAATGAGCGGCGACCTGGGTGGACGAGGACGTCTGCGCGAGCTGCTCGAGTTGACGGCACCGCACTTCGTTCCCGAGATGCACGGACTGCCCGTCGGCAACAACCTGATCAAGGCCAGCATCGATACGGGCAATCTGGACGCGGCAACGACGATCGTAAGCGCGCTTGTCGCCTTCAATCGTCCTGAATGGCGCAATCCGCTCGCCTTCTGGGAGCAGGAGATTGCGAAGCGGCGTGGTGGTATCTCCAGCAGCGGGCCCAGCTCTACGCCGGCCGGTCAGCCGCAGCAGGTCCAGATCGGCATGCTGCGGGTGGATGGGCCGGTGTGGCTTCCTCCGGGTTCGCCCGCGCGGGCCATCTTCGGGGAGAAGCCTGCGACGGCTGCCTCGGTCACATTTCTGGGCGGAACGGCGGAGGCTCCCGAAGAGAGTTCCGGCGAGCCGACGCCCGAGCAGAGGGAGACCGCCGATCACCTTGGTCGCCTGACGCGCTCGCTGCCGCTCTTCCTGGCCGAGCAAACCGATCTGCGTACCTCGGCGACCGGCCGGGCGATGCTGCCGTGGGCGGTGGCGGCGGCTGCAGGAGGGCATCCGGGAGGCTTCGTGGTAGCCGCCGCGCAATGGCCGGATCAGACGGCGGTCCAGGCTGTGCAGGATCCCGCCAATCGCAGCGACTATGTGGTAACCGTGCACATCGACGCGGAGGTTGAGCCCTGGGAAGCCTCCCTGGTGTTTCTACGCACCACCGACGGAGCCCGCATCGGCGAGCTGAGCGCGGAGTTTTCCCCGGACGAGCTTGAGCCCGCGCTCGAGGACCTGGCGGACGAGGTGGTCGATCTGCTCAGCGCACTCGGACCCTTCTCCGAAGCTCCCAACTATAGCATTCCAGACAACTTCCCCGCGTACCTGGGACAGTTGGAGCAGCTTCTCGCGTTACGCTGCACCACGGTTGAGGGCGCGCAGGGACAGCCGCTCAACGTGGACCGGCCTCTGCTCGACAATGCCTTCGCTCTCGAGGAGGAAGCTCCCGAGAACGTGGCCGTCCGGCTGCTTCTGCTGGAGACAATTGGGGCCATGCAGCGCAACAAGCCAGAGCTTGCAGCCGAGTACCGTCCGAGGCTGGAGCAGGTCGTCCAGGAGCACCCGCTTCAGGCAGTCGACGCGGTCTTTGCGAGCATGTAGCCAGGCAAGTACTTCCGCGAGAAGTCAGCGTTGCCCGCCTGTCTTGCAGAGCAGGCCTGGTTCAAACCGTGTGCTGGGAGTGGAGCCAGGCCTCAACTTCGGCCAACGTGACGACAGCCCGGTAGTCTCCGGGGCAGGCGGCGGCTTCGGTGCCGGCAATCAGGAAAGCCTGGAGGAGTCCGGCTGCGTTGGCGGCGGCCAGGTCCGAGCAGCGATCGCCGACCAGGATCGACCGGGTGAGGTCGAGTCCATGGTCGCGGGCAGCGCGAAGAAGCATCCCAGGCGAGGGTTTCCGGTCCTCGTGCTCGCGACGGAACTCGCCCCGGCCGTGCTCCGGATGATACGGGCAGTGGTAAACGGCGGTGAGGGTGACCTCCTGTTCAGCGAGCCGGGCGCGCATCCAGTCCATCAGCTCTTCAAACTGTGCCGTAGTGTACAGTCCGCGCGCAATCCCACTTTGGTTCGTCACCACAACCAGCCGATAGCCGAGCTGCTGGGCCGTGCGGCAAAGAGAAAAGATCCCATCCAGGAAGCGAACGTCGGCCGGCTGGTAAAGAAAGCCGACCTCATGGTTGACAACGCCGTCGCGATCGAGAAAGAGAGCCGGTGGCTGGGTCATGCGATGGGCTCCGCGATGCGGACAAGTGCCTGGGGCTGGATCGTGCTGGCAGGCACACGCACCTGTGGGGCCACAAGCGTTCCTTCGGCGCGATCTTTGAGCATGGTGAGTACCTCTTCGAGGACGTGCTGCGGGGTGAGCTGGCGGAGGCAGTCGTTGGCAGGACAAAGAGCGTAGGTGCGGCCGTCGTAGCAGGGGCGGCAGCTGAAGCCCTCGCCTCCCCACAAAGCGACGGAGCCGGGCCGCTGGGGCAGCTTCTCGCGCGGATGGGTGGGGCCGAAGAGCGCGACAATGCCGGTGCGGGTGAGCCCGGCGAAATGCAGCGGGCCGGTGTCATGGGTGACGGTGACCGCGGCGGAGTCGAGCAGAGCAAGGGTTTCGGGCAGGGACAGCGTGCCGATGGTGTCGACGACGGGGAGCGTGGCGAAGAGCGCCCGCACCCATTCGTCTCCGGGTCCTCCAACCAGGACAACCTGAAGGCCGCGATCGAGAAGCAGGCGGGCCAGCTGGACGTAGTTTTCGGCCGGCCAGCGGCGCAGGGCATCATCGGCGAGCAGATTGCGCGCACCGGCAGGCACCAGGACCACGCGCGGATGGGCAGATTCGGGCAGTGGGCAAGCGGGCAGCGTGGAGAGCGGGACCGGGATGGGGGCGAGGGAGGTTGGGGTGACCGCGTCCGGACGACCAAGCAGAATGCGCGCCAGTTCATCCGTGTGATGGCGTCCGGGAAGCAGGCGGAGTGCGCGGTCCTGCAGCGAGAGCTGCAGGCGGCGAAGCGCACCGACCGGCAGCGAGAGCAGGCGGTAGCGCCGATCATAGTAAAGCGTGGCGATCAGGGCGTACGGCTCCCGCGCACGGAGCGCACGCAGGCTACGCCACAGCCTGGCGAGCTCCGTCATCCGTTCGACGGTCGACCCGCGCAGCAAGCTCTGCTCCTCCGCGACGACCGGGTGGATCCACGGATAAAGGCGAAGCACGGGAAGCAGGGCCGCGCCGCACACCCAGTCTATGGAGTACCCCGCGCGGTGAAGTTCAAACGCCGCCGGAATGGCCATGATTCCATCGCCGATAGCGCCGAGCTTGATGATCAGAACGCGTGCCATGCCAGATATCAGAATAGCGCAGCGCGTGTTGACCCCTGCAATCCTAAAGGTCATGCAAGCGCTGCCAACGCCCTGGATTCGTGTCGAACATAGGCCTCGTTACTGGCGGAAGCGTCGTTTCACTGCTTGAACGAGACGCACAACCGCATGAGGCAGCATTACGACCATCACAGCTCTCCCCAACATGAACCAGCCACGGCCGGAGGTCAGGAAAAGGGGAAGATATTGGAAGTAACTCCTTAGGACTGTGCGTCGGCTTTTATTGGGTGCGCTTAGCGGCAGGGCAAGCGTAGTCTGCATATTCAAGCGCCGCGTAGCCTGTTTAATCTTCCTCTCCAAGGCCGCATTGGAGCGGCCGGATTCACGAAGAGAACGGATGGCGAGTGCGGCGAGGGTGGTATTCTCCCGCTGCCACACCGCAATAGGGGTCGCTCGAGTGAGATTGTTGTGGGCGCGGTAGCTCACCAGTTCCTCGTCCACGAAGCGCGCCAGACAGTGCCGGCAGACGGCCTTGATCCATGCGGCGGCATCCGTGATCAGCAGGAAGTCGGAAGAGTAACCGTCCTCGAGATCGGACCGGCGAAGCAGGATGGAACAGGGCCAGGTCTCGCGTTTGCCTTCGAGAAAAGCGACGATCAGTTCCGGCGCTTCCTCCTGCAGGGGGCATCGCTTGCCGGAGCGAATGAGCTCGCCATCGCCATCGATCATGCGGCCGCGGCAATAGACGAAGCCGGTGCGGTTTGGGTCGGGACCGGCCTCAAACGCCTGCACCAGAGCCTCAAGGGCGCGAGGTTCAAGCAGGTCGTCGTCCGACAGCAGCAGAAAGTATTCTCCGGTCGCTGCCTCGAGGCAGGCATTCCAGTTCTGGACCATGGTCAGATCGGTGGTCTGCCGCAAAATGCGGACACGGGGATCGACCACCGTTGCCAGAAGGTCTGCCGTCCCATCGGTACAGCCGTTTTCGGAGATGACGATTTCGATGTCCTGCAGGGTTTGCCGCAGGGCGCTGTCGAGCGCGAGACGCAGATAGTTCGCACGATTTCGGGTCGGAATGGCAACCGTCACTTTGGGCATGGGATTGAGCCGTCACCTCTGCGGCAGTTCGGTTACAGCGCTTTCGCGGCAAGAGGAAGACGGAGCCTGGACAGCAGGAACGCACGATCGGACGGCCGGAGCACCAAGGCATACACGACCACCCCGCCCGCAAGGAAAATGCACAGAAAGCCCACAGTGAGCGCGCCCAGATCAGAAAAGTGCGCCGTCCACTGGCGAGCCGCTGTACCCGCGGCAAGGGTAGTGACCAGCAGAAGAAGGATCGGCGCAACGACACCGGAAAAATGTTCTCGCCAGGAGGTGTGAAACTGGCGAAGAACATAGAACGGAACGTACCAATTATTGGTCAGGATCTGCGCCAGCAGGGTTCCAAGCGCCACGCCAACAACGCCCAGCCTGTGCGCCAGAAAGACGGAGAGGACAACATTGACAATCCCCGCCAAGAGGGCAGGAACCACAAACACAATCTTGCCCGTAGCCATGGTTGCCGTCGCCATGGCCAGGTGATGCGCTTCCAGAAGCATCATCGTCAGCAGAATCCACACAACGTTGAAGCCGATAAAATGATTGGGGCCAAGCCACAGGCTAACAGCGCGGTCGGCAAAGCAAGCAAGACAACTGCCAAGCAGCACGAGAATACTCAAGCTGACCCGCTGGTTTTGCTGCAGCAAACGGCGAATCAATCCCATATCGTTTTGCGCATAGGCCTGTGACATAAACGGTGAAGTGGTCACGACCAGCATCATCGAAAGCGACATGAACGTCGTGACTATCTTTGCCACGGCCTGGTAATCGGGAATGATGGCCGGACCAAGCACAGAGGCAATGACGAGGTTGTCAGTCTGCAGAATCAGCACGCCGCCCAGAACCGTTGCGGCATACTTCAATCCCGGTCCGAACATGCCGCGAATCAGGCTGAAATCGACCTTGCCTCGGCCAGGAACGCCCTGCATGGTTTGCTGCAACAGAAGGTAGGCTGCGGCGATGGTGCACGCCGACTGCAGCAGGGACGCCCAGGCCATCCCCTGAAGTCCCCACCCAAACAGGAGCGCACCGACCACCAGCGCAAAGCCAAGCACAAGCCCAGCCGTTTGCAGTATGCGCACAGCAAAGACCCGACCCATGCCATACAGCCCCGCAAACCAGCCCTGGCCCAGCAGATTGAATGCGGCCGAGGCGAAGAAAACAATCCACGCCCAACGCAGATTGCCGGGCTGTCCGGAGGGTGTCACGCTTTTGAGGTACGCCCAACCCGCAAGCACGCCCAGCGGATAGACCACGGCGGCAATCACAACGACGACCCGCGTGCACGAGCGAATCAGGCTGCTCAGGTGGTGTGCGCGTTCGCTGGCGTCCAGGTCCTGCCGCCCCACAGCAAAACTAACCTCACGACCGAGAGTCTGCGTCAGGCCCAGGTCTAAAAACGCGACGTAGGATCCAAAATTTACAAAAATCAGCCAGATGCCGACAGCGGTTTGCGGTAGATAGTGCAGCAGGATCCGCAGCTGCAGAAATGAAATGGCAATGCTGACGAAGCTCATCACGAGACCGCCCGCAAACCCGCTCAGGATGCTTCGCTTCAGACTCACTTGTCACTCCTTCGCCGGCCTGTGCGCCGTGCGCGGATGCAGCCTCGCCCAAACCTATCTCGCATGGAGTGAGAACGCTCACCGGCCCAAGGGGATGGACGACTCGAAATTCGCAAGCGAATGCAGGGTCTCGTCACGTTAGCAAGCCTCCGGCACGGGTGAGAGCAAAGCCGCCGAGAGTGCCTCAAAGAGTCGTCCATGCATGCTTGCCTGCAGCTTCACAGCGACCGCTCACGCAGCAGCTGCCGAAGACCTTCCCGGAGGGGGATCCGAGGCTTCCAGCCGGGCAAAGCCTCTCCGCTCCAGGGCTGCATCACCTCGCGGGGACGGTACGGCCTCACACCAAATTCAACGTTCATACGGACGCCGGCCTCCTGCTCAAGGACAGCCACAAGTTCACGCAGCGTCATGCGCTCTCCACCGCTGATCGCGTAACCAGACATCGCCGGTGCAAGTACATCGAGGACCAGACTCCCTGCCTGCAGAAACGCAGCACAAAGATCGTCGACATGCACCAAATCGATCACCTGATCGCCTGGCGACATCTGCAGGAGCTCCCCGGTTTGCAGGCAGTCCATCAGCAGGCGGAGAAGCTTTTTCCGCGAATCGGCAGGTCCGTAACTATCGAAAAGTGAGAGCGTGATCGCTCGAATCCCGACAGCATCCGTGTAGTACGCCAGGATGTCCTCGAACGCCTGCTTTGTCGAAGCATACAGGTTGACGGGACGGAAGCTTTGGTGATGAAAATATTGCCACGAGGTCCCTGTGTTGACCAAGCAACGCACGCCGGCCGCGTTCATCGCCTCCAGCAGTTGTGTCCCAAGCAACACGTTGGACTGGATCAAGGCCGCAATCTGCTCCGGCGTGTGTTGCGCAAGAAACAACGAAGCAAGATGAAACACAACGTCGGGCCTGCTCTTGCTCACGGCCTGGACCACCTCTTCCATCTCTCCTGTATAGGGATGGCGCTGGATCCCGGAGAGGGCCTGCTCCTCACGCGCCGCACCCGGCCGCACCAGCATGTCCACAGACCATCCTGCGGTCCGAAGGTGGCGAACCAGGTGCGACCCGATAAAGCCCGTTCCTCCTGTGACCAGGGCTTTCAGCGGCGCTGTAGTCTGGGCGGGTTCAGGCATCTCGTTCAGAATTGGAAAGGGCTATCGAAATCGTCAAAGGTCGGCAGGCTTCGATCACGGTCCGACAGGATAGGATCCGTCATCGGCCACGGAATCCCTGCCGAGTCCCAGCGAATTCCAGCATCATGGACCGGGGAGTAAACCGTCGTAAGCTTGTAATACAGCAGCGCTTCATCGCCGGTAACGCAAAACCCATGCGCCACACCGGCAGGCAGATACAGCGCATTCGACTGCGTGCTGCTCAGGTTCACAGCCACATGTTCACCGTAGGCAGGGGATCCTTTGCGTAGATCTACAGCAACATCGAAGGCGTTTCCTCGCAGGCAGAGTACAACCTTGTCATGGGCTAACGGGGGAAGCTGAAAATGCAGTCCACGCAGAGACCAGGGTAGAGAATAAGTCGCGTACTCTTCGGCGAAATCGGTTTGCAACCCCAGGTCTTTCCAAAGCGGACGATGAAACACCTTGGCGAAAAATCCTCGCGAGTCCCGGATCACCGTGGGCCGAAGCTCGAAGCAACCAGGAATGATTGTCTTGACCACGGCAATCTTCGGACGCGGAAGCGCGCTCTCGTCCTCCTCAAAACCCTCACGAAGGGAACGCACGGATTGCAGCTCTGTCGACTCCATACCGCTCAATTATATGCGCGCACAACAAGCTGCCTATGCAGAGGCCAGCGACGCTACCACCGCTTCCGCCGTAGCTCGCTCCAGGGAAAAGTGCCCTGGGCCTGAGCGAAATTACCACCTCAGAGCCAGGGCACGAACGTTCAACCTCTCTGCTTAATCGGACCTCAAACTCGAGGTTCCCAACCCTTCTCATACGTGCGTTTCGTCATCGCCAATGCCTCCTTGTCGTTCTCAATCGCGCCCGTGTTCGCGTTCAGACACAGGCCGCGTCCCGTAAAGTAGGAGATATTTGCAAGCTGCATCATCGTCACAGCCACGTTCCCCTGCGCGATCGGCTGGTGCAACGCAGCGCCCGTACGAATCGCATCGATCATATTCGCAAAGTGCATGTCCGTCATGCTATCGGCGCCCACCAGGTCAGAGGCGGAGGTGGCTGCGTGGCCGGAAACGACGTATTCCCCTGTTTTTTTATCGTTGCGATCGTAAATTTCATAGCCGCCACGATCGATGATCACGGTGCCTTCGGTGCCGTGAATGGCCACTCCGCGGTCGCGCCCATAGGTCGTCTTCCCGCTGCAACAGTCACCCTTCCAGGTCAGTAACTTATCCGGGTACTTCAGCGAGACATCCAGGGTGTCGTAAAACTGCCAGTCATCCTTGGCCGCATAACGTCCCCCGGTCGCATTGATGGATTCAGGCCAGGCCGCATCCAGGGCCCAGCGCGCGACATCCACCTCGTGAGTGCCGTTATTGCACGTCTCACCCGTGCCCCAGCGCCGAAACCAATGCCAGTTATAGGGTTGAATGTCGTCTTTGTAGGCAGTGCGCGGCGCCGGCCCCTGCCACAGATCCCAGTCCAGCGTCGCAGGCACAGGAACAACCTTGCCCACGCCTATCGGTTGACGCCGGTTGGCATACCACGTCTCCCCCCAATAGGCCCGCCCTACCAGCCCCGCATGGATCTTCGCGACGATCTCAATGGTGTGCGGCGAGGACCTCTGCTGCGAGCCCATCTGGCAAACCTTTCCTGTCTTGTTCACGGCTTCGATCAGCATCAATCCTTCCTGAGGATCGTACGAACACGGCTTTTCGACATAGACTGCCTTGCCGGCCTGCATCCCGAGGATGGCCATGGGCGTGTGCCAGTGGTCAGGCGTCGCGATCGTGATTGCATCCACATCCTTGGCTTCCAGCGTCCGGCGAAAATCCTTGTCGGCCCGTGCCGGCTCACCCATCGCTGACTTTGTCTTATCCGCAAACTTCGCCAGGATCGTTGAATCCACATCGCAAACATGCGTAATGCGTGCGTCCTTCCGATTCGCCTGCAGCGCGGACAGATGCGCATAGGCGCGGCTGTTCAGGCCGATGACGGCAAAGTTGACCCGATCATTCGCTCCCACAATGGCCGCATAGCTCCGCGCCGTCATAGTCGAGGCCACACCCGCCGCGGTAAGCCCCCTGACGAAGCTGCGGCGCGTGACACTCTCCGCATGGTTCACCGCACCTGCATCCGGCTGCTCATTCCGCATCGTTGACTCCCCATCCCGCTCAAACATTCGTGATCCCTTTCGCCCCGCCCATCCAGCGCTCCAATGTGTCCTTCACAAAAGCTGACTGGCAGCCGACACAAGAGGAACCCGACGATGGAAGCATGAATACCTTTTTGTGGCAGAAAGTGAAAGCCTGACACAGCTACTTCCCACAAGGAAAATGCCTCTACCAGCAACTCACCGCCGCAACGTGCGTGGACCCGGCAGGTCACTCTTGATCCTAGTCCATACTACGATCTGGCGGTTTTTCCCGTAGCCCGAGGGTTCAACCCGGTACCATCGCTCTGGATACTTGGTCAGAAGCGTCAGGAGCAAGATAAGCAAGATGAGAGACAAGATGAAGCCTGGAGTCACAGATTCCACCAGACGTGCCTTCGTAGCGCAGTGCGGCAAAGTCGTTACGGGGGCCGGCGCACTGGCGCTGCTTCCCGGTTCCTTGCACGCAGGGGCGAAGACCATCGCTGCATCCGGACGGCCTCTTCCCCGTGACCGCAAGTTTCGCAGCGAAGCCGTCGAAGCCTATCTCGTCCTCATCTCCGGAAGGATTCGCGACCCGGCGTTGGCCGGTCTTTTTACAAACTGTTTCCCCAATACCCTCGATACGACCGTTCAGCCAGGCACCTTTGAAGGCAAGCCTGACACCGCCGTAGTCACGGGAGACATCGACGCCATGTGGCTTCGCGACTCCTCCGCCCAGGTCTGGCCGTACCTGCCGCTCGCTTCAAAAGATGGCCGTCTCCGCGAACTGCTGGAGGGCGTCATCCGCCGGCAGGCCCGTTGCCTGCTCATCGACCCCTATGCGAACTGTTTCATGGCCGACCTGGCGGCCCCTCCTCTTGAAGGGAGCCGCAAGGATGTGACCGTCATGAAGCAGGGAGTTGGAGAAAGAAAGTACGAGCTGGATTCCTTGTGCTACCCGATTCGTCTTGCGCACGGATATTGGAAAAATACCGGTGACACCGCGCCGTTCGACAACGCATGGAAGCTTGCGATGCAGAACGTCCTCAAAACCATGCGGGTTCAGCAGCGCAAGGACGGTGCGGGGCCTTACCGCTTTCAACGGGCAGCCTTGAATCCCACGGACTCGCTCGTCAACGCAATCGGCAATCCACTCCGCCCGGTCGGACTGATCGCCTCTGCCTTCCGGCCCTCGGACGATGCCTGCATTCTGCCCTTCCTGGTACCGGCAAATCTCTTCGCCGTCACGTCGCTGCGCCAACTCGCGGCCATGTTCAATGCGATTTTTCAAGATGCGCAGATGGCTAACGAGGCGTCCGACCTCGCCAGAGAGGTGGAAACAGCTCTGCGCGAACATGCCCTCGTGCAAACCTCCACAGGCACCATCTGGGCGTATGAAATCGATGGCTACGGCAACAGCATTTCGCTGGACGATGCCAACGCCCCCAGCCTTCTGAGTTTGCCGTATCTGGATAGCTCTCCGGATGCCGCGATCTATGCTCGCACGCGAAAGTTTGTCTGGAGCGAGCAAAACCCGTGGTTCTTCCGGGGCCGCGCAGGAGAAGGTATCGGAGGCCCTCACATCGGCCCCAACTACATCTGGCCGATGTCGCAGATTATGTATGCCCTCACCAGCGATTCTGGTCCTCAGATCAAGACCATGATCCAGACCCTCAAGAGCGGCGCACTGGCGACAGGGTTTATTCACGAGTCCTACAACTGCAACGACTCAGGCCAGTACACCAGAGCCTGGTTCGCCTGGGCAAACACGCTGTTTGGAGAACTCATCGCGCGCATCGCCAGACAGGACGCCACCCTCCTCGGGTAAGCAGCTTTTCAAGCCGACCCGGCGGCCAGACCTGCCTCACGGTGTAGGTTGTCTGAGACGCTGCCGGCACGTATGATCACCACGCTGTTTACTCCTCATCCCCTTGCTTGCCGAGGATCTTCTATGCGTCTTCGTTTCCACGCAGTCTTCGCCCTCCTCCTGCTTGTCGCGGCCGCCCCGGCGCAAACCAAGCTCGCATCCACGCCGCCCATGGGCTGGAACTCCTGGAACTGGTTCTTCGGCAAGGTCACCGACCAGGACATCCGCCAGGCCACCGATCTCATGGTCTCCTCCGGCATGCGCGACGCGGGCTACACCTACGTCAACATCGATGACACCTGGCAAGGCAAGCGCGACGCACAGGGAGTCCTGCACCCCAACGACAAGTTCCCGGATATGAAGGCACTGGCAGACTACGTCCATAGCAAGGGGATGAAGATCGGCATCTACAGCTCGCCCGGTCCGCAGACCTGCGCCCGCTACGAAGGCAGCTACGGCCACGAACAGCAGGATGCCGATCTCTACGCCTCCTGGGGCATCGACTATCTCAAGTACGATCTCTGCAGCTTCCAGACCATCATGAGACAGGAGGCGCCGGACGACAGGACGAAGCAGGACCGCATCATGAGGGCGGCCTATGAGAAGATGCACCAGGCCATTCTCAAGACTGGGCGGCCCATGGTGTACAGCCTCTGCCAATATGGCTGGGACGCGGTCTGGCAGTGGGCTCCAGAGGTCGGCGCAAATCTCTGGCGCACCACCGGCGACATCCAACCCAACTTCGACCGCATGAGCCTCATCGGCCGCGAACAGGCAGGCCTGGCCAGGTATGCCGGGCCCGGACATTGGAATGACCCGGACATGCTGGAGGTGGGCAACGGCAAGCTCTCACCCGATCAGAATCGTCTGCACATGAGCCATTGGGCGATGCTCGCAGCTCCTCTGCTGGCGGGCAACAATCTAAGCCAGATGACGCCCGAGATCGCGGCTATCCTTACCAATCGTGACGTCATCGCCATCGACCAGGATCCTCTCGGCCACCAAGCCGAGCGCATCTTTGCCGAAGGCCCGATCGAGATCTGGTCGCGTCCCCTTGCCGGAGGGGCCGTCGCACTGGAGATAGTCAACTTCAGCGATGACGACAACTTCATGCGCGGCATCCATCTCAACCTCAAAGAGGCCGGTGCCGGACCCGGCTGGAAGGCGCGCGACCTCTGGGCCGGCAAGGATCTCGGTCCCTTGCAGGACGACTCCAAGTTCGTGCTGAAGCGCTACTCCTCGCTGCTGCTGCGCCTTACCCAGTAAGACCGCCGAAGCTCAATCGTATAGAGTCCGATACACGTTCAGACAACGTTGTCTCTACTCCTCGAGGTGAACGCGTGTCCCCAGACTCCCGCTGCAGACCGAACCAGGCCAGGGCCTTGGCCGCGCTCTGCGTTTCACTGGCATCGCTCGCTTTTCAGAGCAGGTCTGCCGCGCAAAATGCGTCTCCCCTTCCTCCAGGTCTGCCCTATTCTCTGCCGGTTGTGCTCCCTCCGCTCAAGACATCGCCCCCTGAGGATCCGGCCGCGCCGTACACTCCAACCGTCGTTCGCCTGATCAAACAGCTTGAGGCCCACAGCCCGCCAACCCCTGCAGAGCTGGCCGTCGCGGCCGCGCTCCTGACGACCCACGGTGGAACCTACACCCATCCCGAAGGCTCAAACCCGACCTGCCACAATCTGGCCAACGTGAACGTCAAGACGCCGACGACTCCCCGCATCATGCCGCTCTGTTTCTCCGACGGGCTGGGGATCAACGTCGACTCGGGTCCCAACGTCGGACGCACTACCGGTCTGCCCTCCATGCTCATGCTGGCTTCCACGTTTGACCGAGAGCTCGCCAACGCCATGGGGCAGGTCGAGGGGCGCGAAGGACGCAATCTCATGGTGACCGGACTGCTCGGCCCGCAGGCGGATACGGACGTCTTCCTCAACTGGCAGCGCGGACACCACACGTCGGGCGAGGACCCGTTTCTCAACGGCGTCCTGTCGGCAGCGCAGATCAACGGCATCCAGGGTCAGGGCCTGATGTCGCAGGTCAAGCACTACGCCGTCTACTACGGAGCAAGTGGAAGCTTCACCGACGTCCAGGACCAGGCGCTCCACGAGATTCTGCTGCCCCCCTATGAGCTCGCGCTCAGGGATGGCGGTGCGTCGTCCATCATGTGTTCCTACCAGAAGGTCAGGGACGCCTCGCCCTATCTGGACAAGGATCTCGATACCCTCACCCAGCCTGGCCCGTTCGCCGGACCCTCGACCCGAACCTGGCGCCTCAACGAAGTGCATTACGCCTGTGAAAACCCGCTCCTTCTCACCTATATCCTGCGCACCCAGTGGGGGTCCAAGGCCTTCGTCGCATCGGACTACGGTGCCGTTCACAGCTCCAGCGGCCTTCTGCAGGGAGACGATCGCGAAGACCCAACAGAAAACTACTTCGGAAGCATCAACCCCGAAGGAACCAACGGCAGCAATGACATGGGAGTCGATGCAACCAGCGGTACCTGTGCCGACGTCCGGGGCAATCACGTCCCGTGTGAGCAGGCCACAGCCGTCCATATCGCGGCATCCCCGGACCCGGCTGTCCCACCACAGGCTGCGCAGTCGCCAATGCCGTAGCCAACGGAAGCATTCCCTTGCCGGTATTCAATCAGGCGCTTGCACGGGTGCTGTACCAGGAAGAAAGATTCGGGCTGCTGGGCTGCGACAACGCGAACGCCGGCTGCAGCAATCCCGGAGGCATCGGAACGGACAGAAGCGGCTTGGCTCCCCTACAAGACGGTCGCCAGACCGGGCCTCCGGAGTTGGGAACAAAGAATGGCGACGCAGCCATCGCAGAGAGGGTAGCCGAAGAAGGAGCGGTCCTGCTCAAGAACGACCTCCAGGCCCTGCCCATCACCGGCGAAGCGCTGAGCAAGGGGATCGCCATCAGCGGCCCCGGCGCCGAATACCTGGTAGCCAACCCCAACAACGAGGGCTCGGCCGGCTTCCACGATCGCAACGAGATCAATCCCTTGCAGCAGCTGCGCGCCCTCAGCGGCAAGCCATCCGCGTTCAGCTACACTCCGGCCAACTCCCCGACCGGCCAGCCGGTAGCGTGCTCCGTCCTCAGCAGTCAGCCTTCCACTGGCCCCTCGCCGTCCGGCGTTCCCGGCCGTCTCTGCGGCGAACGAAGCGGCCTGCAGCGTTCTTCGGGCAGCACCGTCGACAGCCTTGCCGCGGATCACGTCGACACCACGGTCGATTACTCCACCGTGCCGGCCCGTGCGCAACTGGCAGGAGGCAAAGTGTACCAGTGGGATGGCTGGATCTTCGTCCCGGTCCAGGACTCCTACGTCTTCCGCATTCAGCACAGCTCCGTTCTGCCGGACGACGAGGTTCACTTTACCCTCGATGACAGCCGGAAAAGTCTGGTCGATGCGACCTCCTTCTACCAGGGGTCCTGGTATGGCAGCCAACCGGTCGTCGTCTCTCCGACCAACGCCGGCTACGTCGAGGGCGGCCTCAGAAACCGTCAGTGCGCGCTCTCTCCGGACAGGAAATCCAGGGCATCCCAGACGCTTGTGCGCTGCACAGAATCGCCGTCCGTAGGCTGGCACAAGGTCACCCTGAGGGTCGATGCCACCAGCCTTCCCGCAAGCTCCAGGGTAAGCTTCCGTTTCGCCCTCTCGCGCATCAATGGAGACATCGCCGATGCGGCTGCAGACGCCGAAGGCAAGGCACTCGCGCTCGTCTTTGTCGATGACCAGGGTCGCAACGTCGTCCCAAACGCCTCTGCCATCTCCTCGCTCAGCGACCAGCAACTGCAGCTGATCCGGGCTGTCGCCGCCAAAAATCCGAACACCGTCGTCGTCATAAACACGGGAACGCCCTTCGTCGTACGAGAGTGGATCGATCACCCCAACGTAAAGGCGGTGCTCAATCTCTGGCAGGCAGGTCAGGAAGGTGGCACGGCGGCCGCGCGCCTCCTGCTCGGCCAGGCAAACCCAAGCGGACACACCACCATCACCTGGCCCAGAGAAAGTACGGATACCCTCGAAAGCTACACCCAGCTTCGCGGCCTCTATCCCGGAGACACCGCCGGGACCCATCCGGAACGGGTAAGCTCAGGAGAAAACCCGTCGATCGAATCTCAAGGAATCTACTCGGGGTACCGGTACTATGACAACCTGAACGTGCCTGTGCAATTCCCTTTTGGCTATGGACTTTCCTATACCAGCTTCCGTTTCTCAGGTCTGAAGCTTGTGCCGAAACCGGATGGGACACTCAATGTCACATTCAACGTGACGAACGCCGGGCGCATGGCAGGTACGGCCGTGCCGCAGGTGTACGTCGGCCCCGGCCCGTCCGTCGAGGGCGTGCAGCAGGCAGTCCGCTCCCTCCGCGGCTTCGACCGCATCTCGCTCGAGCCAGGTCAGTCCAGGCAGGTCACCATCAACCTGGATCAGCGCTCCTTTCAGTATTGGAGCGAGCCTCGCCAGCAGTGGGTCACAAACAACGGAAGCCGCACCATCTTTGTCGGCGAGGCAGACGCGCTTCCACTTCTGCCGCTGTCCGCAACCATCACCCTCGTTGAGTCCAGGAGATAGACTTCCTGCCACGATGAGGTCTGAAGGCGGGCTCCCTTGGTTCTCAAACGTCGAAAGGGGACACACCCGACGGCCCACACCAGTCGTAAGTCTTCTCCACGGGGCCGGGATGCGGGAACTGCCACGTTTCCGGGGTCGTTCCACGAGTCGGCTGTACAGGGAATCCCCCGCCAGCCTGCGCCGAGAGAGCCATGGCGTCTCGCATCGCCGACTTGACCTCCGCGGTCATGGCGGAGGGGTCTGGTGAGAGAAAAAGCGAGGTGCCGCTCCTCGCGACCACGTCCATCCACTGACTTGTCTTCTTCCAGTCAACTGCCTGAGTCATCGCCACAATGTCCGGATCGACATGGAACAAGGTCCGATGCTGGGCGATTCTGTGCGACAGCGCATTCACACCATAACGCCTGGTGCGCTCCCAGTCGTGGCCGCTGGTGTCGTCGCCCACGCGCTGCGACTCAAAGATTCCCGCCGCAATGTGGCCAACCGTATTGCACCCCAGGATCATGGTCTGCTCACCGGCTGCCGCCCGAATCTCCTGGTACAAATCGTGGACGATCTCTGCATTGGTGCGCGACCTGTCCTGAAAATGCCAGCCGGGAGACGTCACCTGGGCATGCATCTCGGACCCCCACCGCCCGAAGAGCTCGTAGGTGGAAAAATCGTGCTTCACAAAGGTGTACCCCCACCCCACAGCCTGGCGCACACTCTTCATGGCCTCGTCGAGAGCCTCGGGAACAGTAGGGTCGAACGCCAGATTTGTATGAGGCGAGCCCTTCCCAAAACGCTGATCCGGAAGCAGCCAGGCGGCATCTACCCCCTTATCCGGGCGAAGCGGTCGAATCCACAGCCCCGGCTGCAGGTTACGGCTGCGAATCTCAGACGCAAGATCGGGCATACTTCGAAACCGCGTGCGATCCTGCCAGCCATCGTCGATCACCACCTTCGGCCGTGTGCTGCCCGCCGGAGCCAACGCGGCAACCAGGTCGGCATCGCGCAAAATACCCGCCGCCGTGTTCTTGCCATACGCATAATTCCAATCGTTGACCCCGAAGATCGGCCCCGCCGGAAGCCGTGGAGCCGGACACATCCGCTTGCAGAACTCCTGCCCGGCACGCCACACCGGCTCGCCCGCAGCTCCCATCCGGGTCACAACCGTGCATGCCTGCAGTTCCCGGCCGCCCAGAACGGTAGCCTCACCGCCATTGCGAAGATCCATCGAAAGCGTAATCCCCTCGGCATCCCGCTGCCAGAAGCAGAACGCAGAAGGCGAAGTCTTCACGCCATACCCGTTCACACGATGCCCGTCGAAGGTGAGGAAATACCACGGCATCACTCTCTCCGGAACCGTCCCCCGCCACTCGAGAGTGCCATAGCTCCTCTCCCAGTCGTCGCCGATCGAGAGCAGCCCATCGTTGTCTCGGCCATTCCACCGAAGATGCAGGTAGCTCAGATCCTGACCGTCGTTGGTCACGCTGACCGGCAACTCACCGTGGCCAGCCGCCTGGGCAGGCTCCGCAGTGACACGAACTCCCGGGCACGTCCAGGCACCGGCCGAGTAGTGGAGTGCAATAACACTCTTCATGCCCAGCCGCGCACTCACGAAATCCGGCCGTCGCAGCAGGTCCACGCCGCTCTTCGTAGCCGCCCGGTCGAGAGCACGCGCCGCCTGACCTCCAGACGCGCCCGCGGGCACAGCGGCCGCCGCCACCGTTGCCGCTGTCCTGAGCAAAGTACGGCGCGTCAGGCTCATGGTTAGCTTCCGCCACTCACCCGCAGCATCAGCGTCCCATGCGAAGGAACCTTTGCGGAGTAGCCACCGTTCTTGAAGACAACATCGGCATGCTGCCACAGGTCGCGCGCCGACTTCACCTGAGTGCCAAGTCCCAGGTCGCTCAGCTGTACGCTGGCCGTGGTCTCCGCCGCGCCCATGTTGACGAAGCCGACCGCGACCGACCCATCCGCAAGTGGCTTGATCCACATATTCAGGTCCCCCTTCTTGATCGGCGAGGCCTGCTTGCCCAGGCTGTCCTGATCCACCGCAATGACCTCGCGGTTCAGCAAAATCTCCTTCGTCGCCGCACTCATCGCACGAATGTCATTGCCCGCAAGCAGTGGAGCAGCAGCAAGCGCCCACAAACTCATGTGCGTCCGGTACTCCTCGTCCGTCATGTGGCCGTTGCCGATCTCCAGCATGTCAGGGTCGTTCCAGTGGCCCGGCCCCGCAAACGACGCAGTCGGAATCTGCTTGGTAATGTTCGCAATCATGCTGCTCCACGAATCGCGAATGTCGCCGGTCGTCCGCCACAGGTTGGCTCCTACCTTTGCGCCCCATTGATCGACATGGCCATTGCCGTACTCGCAGAGACTATACATAATCGGACGGCCACTCTTCAGCAGGGCATCGCCCATCTCCTGGTAAACCGGCTGCAAATCCGCATCTTTGTAGATCATCCGGGCACCGCACCAGTCATACTTCAGGTAGTCCACGCCCCACGCAGCGTAGGTCTTCGCATCCTGGTCTTCGTGTCCGTAGCTGCCCGGGTACTCCCCACACGTGCGCGGTCCAGGCGAGGAGTAAATGCCAAACTTCATCCCCTTCGAATGAACATAATCCGACAGCGCCTTCATGTCCGGAAACTTCTTGTTCGCGGTCAGATTTCCCTGGGCGTCGCGCACGCCCTCCCATGAATCGTCGATATTGACGTAGATATAGCCGGCATCCCGCATGCCGTTCTTCACCATCTCGTCCGTCATCTCGCGCACCGTCTTGTCGTCGATGCGGCTCTCGAAGGCGTTCCAGCTGTTCCAGCCCATGGGAGGCGTCTTTGCCAAGCCATTCCACGGCAGATCCTTCAAAGCCGGCGGAGCAATATGCTCATAGGGGGCATACGCGTCTCCCGCACCGGCCGGAGACGCCACCAGTTCGGCACCTTCAAACGTCACGTGCAGCACCTGCCCAGCCACATCCCCTGCCACCGTCCGGTTGTTGCCGCCCTTCGACAAGGCCAGCTTGAAGTGGCTGCCGGTCATCGAGCCATCCACCTGGTACACGTGCCCAATGGTAGCGGCCGTACCCGTAACCTGCCCGGCCGTTTGGTGAAGGTCAAGGTAGAGACGGTCACTCTCCCCGTTGTCCAGCACCCGCCAGGTAGCCGCCCACTTGCCGTCTACCGTTTGCCCATAGGACCCCGCAAACGACAAACCGCAAAGCGCCAGGAGCGCAAACAATGGACCAATCCTTACAGGCCGTCCAGTTACCTTGATCATGAGTCCTCCTTGATAAAAAGCTTGAGCTGACGGTGCGCAGCGATGACGCAACCGAAGCCTTCCCTGAACAGACTAACTCTTGCCGGCGCTGTCGCAAGTCGGCAAGCTATGCGCCTCCGGTCGCGCTTGTCAAGCCTGAGAGTGGCTAACCGTCAGCACCCTCTGCTGACTGCCCGCCGCATGCTGACACTTCCGCAGCCCTTCCGACCCTCTTCAAGAGTCTCTCTAACTGCGCCTTCTCCCGCGGACTGAGTGGCGCGAAAAGCTCATGAAGGAGCGCCGCATGCTGTTCGTAAGCGTCCGTAATCCTCGCGCGGCCTGCAGGCGTCAGCGAAACGGTACGCACCCGACGATCCGTCTCATCTTCCACACGCGACACCAGCCCACGACTGTAGAGGCGATCCACAGCGACGCTGATCGAACCGGGGTTCAGGTGTACTTTCGGGCCAATGACGTTCACAGGCAAAGGGCCTTTGTGAAGCAGGGCCTCCAATACCCGGAAATCTGTGTCAGCCAAACCGCTCGCCAGCAACTGTTGCGACACACGCTTCCCAAGCGCGTGCACCGCTTTGGTCATCACCAGCCAGACGTGCACGCTCTCGGCATAAAGGTCGGTCATCGTTAAAGATTCTGCATCCTTCGTCATTCTACTAAAGTCGAATCTATCGCAGACGATACGATTGCCTTCAATTAAACCTCGCTGGATCGCACACCCTTCACCAAGGAGTGACTTTTTGAAAATCGCCGCCACCATCGCCCGCTACTTGCTTGCACTTATGTTCCTTGTCTTCGGTCTGAACGGTTTCCTCAACTTCATTCCTCAGCCCCCGCCGCCCTCGCAGCTTGCTGGCCAGTTCTTCATGGCGGTCAGCATGTCACATTTCATGGTCCTGGTTTTTGCTGTCCAGATCGTCGGGGGTCTCCTGCTGCTGAGCGGACGCTTTCTGCCGTTGGCCTTGACCATTCTGGCACCCGTCATCGTCAACATTCTGAACTACCACCTCACCATGGACCCGCGCGGAGTGGTGCCCGGTTTGCTAGCAGCCGTGCTCTGGTTCCTAGTTTTCTTCCCGCTCAGGTCAAGCTTTTCTGCGTTACTGCAGTCCAAGCCCGTTGCCGCAGCCTAGCCCATCCAACCACCGTCCCGACCCTTGCTTTCTTTCCCGAAGCAAATCTGCGTCTGCTCTTGTCGTTGTTCGCCCCTGCCCCTCAGCAAATCAGTTCCTAACCGGGTAAAGCGGCGAAAACTGCGGATCCGCCGCGTCGAAAGCGTGGCAAGTCATCCGGGATCAGGCGCCACGAACAGCCGCTCCGAGCCATATACCGAACCGCGTTGAACACAGCACGATAATCATGCTCGCGCTGCCCGGCATCTTCGCGGCACAACAAAAGATACGGCAGCACAACCATCAGTCCTCATCCGTCCCGTCCAACGGGTAACCCACACGAACCTTCGCCATCCTTCTGCGGGTAATTATATATTTGACACACAAGAATCAGGTGGATGATTACTAATGGAAAATCTATGGACAGACATCGGTTCTTTTCTTCTGGCTGTCATTGTCACGTGGGCAAGCCTCATTACTGGAGGTGTCTTAGTGGCACTCTCTGTTGCGTGGAGCATATGGACTGAACGGTCGATTCCTAGAGCCTTAGGAATATCCTTTGTTGTTCTCTTCGGCGTCATCGCAACATTCACCGCATGGCGTGAGCAATACCATTCGGCACAAGATAGACAGAAGCAACTAGATGCGCTCACCAAACCAGCATTCGGTGGGGAGGTAGGGGAAGGAGTATTGCTTGCTCCGGCAGGACCACAGAACAGCGGTCTTATCGCAACATCCAAAATAACGATATGGAACACCGCCGCCCCCAGCATTGCAAAGGATTTCTTGATGCTTGCGAAACTGCGTGATGGGAGGGTTATTGCGGCGCATACCGTGATTCAACCTGAACCCGGATTTAAGGTGACACTGAGTATGAACGACCCTGCGAGACCGCCATTCGTCTATGACGGCTCAGAGGCATTGGCGAGGGTAGCTACTGCAAGCCCAATACCTACGAATGGTCAGGCTTCAGGATATTTTCAAGGGCTCTTCTCAGACATCTCCGACAAGAGGCTGGAGGGAGCGATATTCCAAATGACCTTCAAGGATATTTATGGTCACGTATACACAGTAGCTACAGAGCACCCGTGGGGACCAGGTTCACCGTCCCCAGTAGCTCTTCACGGATTGCAAGAAAAGGAATCGAAGTAGTGCCTAAAGAGAACGATTATCAAGAAGGCCCAGAAGCCTTACAAAGATTTGAGGAGGGCATGAAGAAACTGTTTCAGGCCCCTAAGCCCGCAAGCCCCTTCAAGCCGCCCCCAGCCAAACCGAAAGATGAACTCAGCAAGGACTAGCGTTTGCGCTTGCCTTATCCTTGCCGTTTCTTAGTGTGTCGTCGCGGCTCCCGTAAGCGCGGTGTACGTCAAGCGATGCCCGAACACGTTGGACATGGCGCATTCGAACCGGGCCTGATCGTCCATGTTCTTGCGGTTGTTGTACCGGAAACATTGCTCATCGAGGTAGCAAAACAGATGGAACGGTTCGATGCTTACACAAGTACCACTGATCCCGCGCTTCAAAAGCAACCAGAAGTTCTCAAGGCCGTTGGTGTGAACCCGCCCGTTGACGTACTCGACGGCATGATCGACAACCTGATGAGCATAGTCCGCAGCCAATCCGTCGTACGAGAGCAGGAAGTCGGTATAGAGGGCCGAACCCGCTTCTACGTGCTTGCGAACTTCTGCTTGCAGGACGGGCTTAGGACGACTCGGCACGACGGAAGCGCATAACTTTGCCGCCACGCTCAAAAATGCCTGTGACGGCAGTCTTATCCTTGCTCCCGGTGCCAGTAATGCGGCGCTGATGCTTCGCGACGTGCATGTTGCGCGACTTGCCACCGATGAAAGTTTCGTCGGCCTCCACTTCGCCGGACAACTTGACGGTGGAGTCCTCGTGCATGAGGGTGCGGATGCGATGAAGCATGAACCATGCCGGCTTCTGAGTTACACCGATGGCACGGTGCAGTTCGTAGCTAGAAACAACGTTCTTGCAGTTCCCGATCATCCAAATCGCCATCATCCACTTCTTGAGTCCAAGCGGGGAGCCCTCAAAAATCGTGCCCACTTTGAGAGAGAACTGCTTATTGCACCCGTAGCACATCCAAATGCGACGGGTTTGACGAAGGAATGCTTCTCTGAGCCGCAACGCGGGCAGGCGACCTTGCCGTCCGGAAACCGTAGATTCAACGTGTACTGAAAAGCGCGCTCTGGGTCGCTGAAGTAAACAACCGCTTCCTGAAGTGTGGAGGTACTTCCATGTCTCAACCGTGCGCCGAAAGTACCGATATATCAAGTAAGTTGTTGCCCTAAGAAGGGACAAATCCCTAATGGCTTCTACGCAAGATTAGTCTCGTAAACTCGAACCTCCTCCCCAAGCACAGTCCGCCTCAGCGCCCCACTCCCTGCATCGCCTCAAACACATCCTCCGGCATCAATGGCACATGATCGAACGCCACCCCCGTAGCATTCTCAATCGCATTCAAGATCGCCGGCGCAGGCCCATCCATC
>CAXTQE010000025.1:0-35432 GCA_964246225.1 uncultured Acidobacteriaceae bacterium
AACGGGGTCAACTCTGCCGCGGCAGAAGACCCAAGCCGTGTCGCCGTTTATCGAAGACCAGCGCATCGAACCGATGTCTCGTCTCAAACCCGCTGCTCCGATAAAGCTGCACCGCTTCACTGTTTGCCTCGGTCACGGTAAGCGTAAGCGCGTTGTACTGCCGCGCCGGCAGACTGCGTACACAGTGCTCCAGCAGCAGACGCCCGAGGTGCTGCCCACGGTACCCCGGCGCGACACACAACTGAGTCACGTGCGCGACCGCCCCGTCCGGTCCCATCGGCACCACCCGTGAGCAGAGAAGAATCCCAGCCAGTGTTCCCGAGGCCCTCCGTCGCAGCACCCACGAGGACTCCGGATCAAAGATTCCACATCCGGGGAACCGCACGATGTTGTGCAGAAAGCGCAGCGATCCCTGCAGCGTTCGGTACTGGTCGTTGATCTCGGAGTCAAGATGTCCCGTGTAGCAGGCCTGGATCAACTCCGCCGACGGCTGGTAAAAGCCCGGAGCCCACGCGCACAGCTCAAGCTCCGGAGGCACCGGCATCGGCCGCGCGAGGTTTTCGAGTTTCAGGCTGCGCTCCAGAAAAAGCCTGGGGTATACGGAGAAAGCTTCAAACAAGGGAGGCAGCGAACCCGCTCCATAAAGCAGCAGCTGCGCTTCGATTCGGTCGACATCCGGCGAAGCATCCAACACATCCAGAAGAGAACGTGCGAGCGTCTGCGTGGTGGTCAAAGGCGTAGGGTGACCGGATTCGACGTACAAATCGCCTACAACCGCCTTGCTGCCCTCATAGACGAAAAACGTGTAGCCGCAGATGCGTCCGCGGGTGAGCGCCACGAATCCTGGAAGAATGTGGGAATCCAGATACTGCAGCAGCAGATCCGTCGAGCTGCGATAGTCCCAGTGCAAACGCCGCCGCCAGGTCTCGGCCTCCTGCTCCAGCAAGGGACGAAGCTGACGCGCGGTGAAGTGGCGGAGGTCGAGAATCTCGATTTGTTGGGGAGACGTCATTTCGGAGGAAGGCTAAGAGTAAAGCTTACCGGACCTGGGGCCGCCTCTGGTGCGGAGACAGGCAACTCAGGTACGCCAAGTTGGGCACGACGAGCCAACACCCTGTAGACCGCCAGCCCCTGCGTGTCATAAAGAAACAAAGGCTCGTATACGCGCCCGGCGAGGTACCGGTTCAGGAGGTCCTGGTCGTTGGACCGGGTCACTAGGACATGTTCCCCCTCCGGCACACCTTCTGCCGGGTCGTCATAGTGCGCGCTCGGCTGATTGCGATAAAACGCCAGCCCGTAGTCGATGTCGCGCTTGACGTGAAGCAGGGCCACGGTGGGTGTGTGGGGAGCCTGTTGCTCGATCTCGCGAGCAAGGGGACGCGCCGAGTAGTTGAGATCGAGATCACGACCGTGAAAGCCAAGCAAGAACACCAGCATCAGGCAGATTGGGACCAGGGTAAAATTCCTGATCTGCGCGAGTCCGAGCCGCTTGGTTGACAGCGCAATCAGCAGCCCACTCAGGAGCGCCGCGGCCGTAGCAATCAGCAGCCAACCCGCCGATGGAACCAGGGTTTCATACTTCATGTGCTGCGGCGCCAAAGTCAGCACGAACACCATAAAGGCGCTGAGTGCTGCGTGCGACCAGCACAGCCAGGTTGCCAACCCGGTACGCCGGCTGCGGTAGAGATAGTCACCGGTGAGAATCGTCAATGGGGGGATGGACGGGAGAATGTAGCCGGGAAGTTTCGAGTTGGAAACCGTAAAGAAGAGGATCGGGAACAGCGTCCACAGCACCAGAAACTCCGGAAACGCGTCGCCCGCTCTGGAGTTTCCCAGGTAGCGAACCCCTTTGCCACGCACCTTCCACTCCGCAAACGAGATCTGCAACGCATCGATCAATGCGCGAAGGGCGAGAAAGGTCCACGGCATCAATCCCAGCAGCAGCACGATCAGGTAGTAGTAGATCGGTTGATGATGCTGATAGCGATTGGTCCCGAAACGCTCGAGGTTGTGCTCCAGGAAGAACTGCCGAACAAACGTGGGGTTTCGGCGCTGCACGGCCACATACCATGGCAGCACCATGATGAAGTAAAGGATAAGGCCGGGAACCCAGATTGTTCGCCTGAGCAACGTCCACTCCCGGCGCAGCGCGACGAAGAGAAAGATGATGATCAGGGCCAGAAATGGCGCTACGGGACCTTTTGCCAGAGTGGCGGCTGCCCCAAAAAAATACAGATCAAACAACCAAAACTTCTTTCCGGTCTCATACCAGGCGTACCAGCCCAACATGCCGATGCAGAACGGGGCAGCCAGTTGCATGTCCGTTGAGGCGCCTCGTGAGAAGGAAAGCATGGCGACGCAGGAGAGGGTAATCAGGGCGGCATCCAGGTGCCCACCCGGACGGAACCGGCGCATGTGCAGGAAAATCAGCAGGACGAGAAATCCGGAGCCTGAGGTTGACGGCAGCCGAGCCGACCAGTCCGAAACGCCGAACTCGCGGAAAAAGCCCATCGCCCGCCAATAGTAAAGAGCGGGCTTCTCGAGCCACGGACGTCCATAGAGAATAGGGGTGACTGTCCCCGAAAGCAGGCAATGCAAGGAGTTGCCTACGTCCACCCGCGTAAAGCCGCGTGGAACCATATCCGAGTTCACGCTGGCACACGCCTGGTCGTGAAGGTGAAGCATCTCGCGGGCGATCTGTGCATAACGCGGTTCATCCGCACCGACCAGTCCGAGTCGGTCACCACCCGTAAAGGGTGTCAGGCCATAGAGAAGAAGAAACAAGCCTACGGCAAAGAGGATCACAAACTCCCCGGGATTGGCTAGAGCTGCGTCTTTCGATAGCTTTTTGAGCCGGCTCATCCAGGCAAGACGGTGTGACGCCATCACGGGTTTGTGCACGTCGCTGGCTGCGGCGGGTTGGGTCGGGTCGGTCACTTACGCTTCTCTGGAGCGAACTCAGGGTAGCAGAGTTACCGTCGCTCGGCTTCTGGCATGGTGAACGTCCCGGGTTGCACGTGTGCTTAGGTGACCGGGTCGGAAGACGAGGCAGCTTCCGCGCGCTTGCTCTCTCGTTTGCGCATACGCCCCAGCAACTCGTCCATACGGCCAGTCATCTTCTCCGACCGATCGATTGCGAAGGAAAGCTCCGGTACATGGCGAATGCCCATGCGATCTCGAATCTGCGCGCGAATAAACCCGCGTGCCTGGGTGAGTGCAGCGAGCGTTGAAGCCTCCTCCTCTTCGGCTCCGTGAACCGCAACGAACACGCGAGCCGACTTTCCTCCCGGCGCGAGAACAACCTCCGTGACTACGGAAGGAAAGATGCGCGGATCGGAGAGTTCCCCTTCGAGCATCGCGCCAATCTCCTCGGAAAAAGAATGAGCGACACGGTTGCGGTGGTGGGTGCGGGCGCGAGAAACAGGCATGACGACGTCCTTACGGGCAATGAAGTATTAGTCGGGCAGGATCTCTGCATAGGAGTCGGAGATCTCCGCACTTAGCGAATGAATCATGCGATGCGCAGCGTCATCGATAGACTCCAGATTTTGTGTAAGTACCTGTGTGGAACTCGAGACTACCGCAATGGCCAAAGTCGCCTGATTCCAAACAGTCCCTCCCTCGTTCATCTCCGCCACGGACAGATTGAAGGTGTGTCTCAGCTTATCCTTCAAGGAACGGACTACCTGACGACGATCCTTAAGCGACTGGGCATGAGGTATAGAAAGCTCGAGGGTAAGTCGTCCGATTGGCATCAGTGCAGGGTGTGCGGCCCGGAGCTGGGCGGCTCGTGTTCAATCCCAAGTATAAACGTTCGGCTGCGACGACAGCCAGGGTTTCACGGATTGACCTGCACGGCGACGCCCGCAGTCGTTGTTGTTCCAGCGGCGGTGACGGTTACCACCACAAGTTGCCGTCCGGGTGGAATCGATCCAAAGTCGCCTCCAGTTGCGCACCCGGAGAGAAAGGCGATCGCACAGAGAGCGAGCAGGCTGCAACTTTTTACTTTGCTAAGCCTTCTCCGGCGAAAGAACAATGGCATAATGAGAGCGAGAAATCCGCTGTCCTGTAAAAGCTTCCTGCGCGTTCTGGAAACGGAAGCTTGAAGAGTATTTTGCGCAACGGCGAGATGGACCGGGCTACTCACAGGACCCGTAATCGACGAAGGAGAATCGATGGAGCATGTGACAAAGGGAGCTGAACTTGTGCATTGCGCTTGCATCGCTCCGCTGTAACCGGAGAGCGGCGTTAGGCCGAGCGTCACGGTTGTAGCTGCCCCTGAGACCAGATTCACCGTGTCAGGCGTCAGTACGATAGCTATCGGCAACGTCACGGTGAGGGTCTGCGGCCCCGAGACGCTGCCCGCCCAGAACCCGGAGGGCAGGTACTGCACGGAAAGTGCGTAAGAGCCAACCGGCTGCGCAGCCAGCCTGGTGATGGCAGACCCAGTTGCATCGAGCGGCACAGTTGCAAGGACCGCGCCATTCATCAGGAACTCTATGCTTCCCGTAGCAACTACCTGGCTTGCGTTGCGAACCGAGGCGGTCAGCGTCACCGGGTTCTGCGGTGGCACTTGTGTTGAGGAAAGAGTAAGCAAGGTCGTGGTTACCGAGGACACCACAGCGACCGAGACAGGCGCTGCAGACGTATCCGAAGGAAGGTTATTCCCATCGCCGGAGTAGGAAGCGGTCACGCCAAAGGTTCCGAAACCGAGAACTGCGGAGGCGACCGACAAAGTGGCGTAACCGACGCCTGAAGTGACGTTCGCCACTGTGCCGGAGG
The DNA here is from genome assembly GCA_964246225.1 of uncultured Acidobacteriaceae bacterium. GTDB lineage: Bacteria > Acidobacteriota > Terriglobia > Terriglobales > Acidobacteriaceae > Edaphobacter. The sequence continues at coordinate 4,783 of CAXTQE010000025.1, forward strand.
TGAGTACCGTCCCATTGGCACGGATCACGACAGTTCCGCCGGGCATGGAAGCGGAACCCGAACCGACGCGTATGTTGAAGACAATCGGTTGGCCCAGGGGTACATTCACCTCGGCCAGGCTCAGGGTAGTGACTGTGGTGGCTGGAGTGACGGAGGCAGACAGTACCGGCGAGACGGAAGCGACATAGACTTCATCTCCGCTGTAGACAACATGGAGCTGGTGAGAGCCGGTGGCAAGTGTAGCGATTTTGAGTGTGGCCAGACCACTTATCAGCGGAGCTTGTCCAAGAACGAGGGCACCGTCGTAAAAGGAGATGACTCCACCTGCGGTCGCTGGTGAAACGGTGGCTGATAACGAGAGTGGCGTCGAGTAAGGAACGGGCGTTGCAGCTATCGCCAGAGTCACCTGCGAGGACTGAAGCGTGACCTGCGTGAGAACGGCCGGGGACGAGGACCCACCATCCTGCGCATCGCCTGCGTACTCCGCCGTGATGGAATATGTTCCGGCGGGCAAGGAAGCAAGTAGGAGGGAAGCCGAGCCATGGTTGATCGCCGCTTGACCGAGGATGCCCGTAGTCCCGTTCCGGAAGGTAAGTGTACCGGTCGCGGTTGCCGGGATGACGGTCGCTGAGAGAGTGAGGGGAGTTCCGGCGTTTACGCTCGCAGGCAAGGGCGCAAGTGTCACGGAACTCGGCGCGACGCTGACCTCCACGGTGGTGATCGTGCTGAGGGAAGAGGCATACACTGCGTTGCCACTGTAGTCCGCCGAGATGCTTCGCGTGCCCGCCGGCAGAGTGGACGTGTTCAAGACGGCAGAACCCGCCGTAACCGTCGCCGTTCCCAGAACTCCGAAGGAAGCGTCTCGAAAGACTACGCTTCCGCTTGCGGCAGAGGGAGACACGGTGGCAATCAAAGACGTCGTCGAGCCGAAACTGATCTGGGCAGGCTGCGCTACCAAGGTCGTCGTTGTCGAGAGTGCAGTAATGGTGACCGTAGCGGCGGCGCTGGTCGATGGCAGATGAGTGTTATCCCCAGAGTAAGAGGCCGTGAGGGTGTGATTGCCTACCGTCAGCGAGGAAGCGTTTACTGTGGCCGTGCCTCCTGCAATCGTCGCTTGTCCCAGGGCTCCGCTCACATTGTCCTGAAACGTGACTGTGCCGGTGGCGGTGGCCGGACTCACCGTGGCAATCAGCGGAACTAGGGTTCCATACGGCGCGGTTGCAGACGCAGGAGTCAGCGTCACCAGAGCATCACCGGGTGTAATTTTCACAGTCAGTGCAGGGCTTGCCGATGGTGCGTCCGGAGCATCGCCGCTATAGACTGCCGAGAGCTGGTGCAGTCCTAAGGCCAGCGTCTCGGTCGTGACCGCAGCCGTCCCGCCCGCCAGGGTTGTCTGGCTGAGAAGCGCTGTGCCGTCGTAGAACGTGACTGTGCCGGTTGCTGATGCTGGGGTGACCGTCGCGGTCAGCACGACCGGAGAGCCTGAAGAATAGCTGGTGGTCCGGGTAAAGAGCGAAGTGACGGAGACACTCTGGGGCAGCACGGTGAGGGTGACCGGCGATGAGCTGCCTGCCGCATACGTCGAGTCTCCGGAGTAGGTGGCAGTCATCGTGTGGGTGCCAGGGGCGCTGAACGCGACCGAAGCAGGAGGGGGACCACCGGCGAAGATGGAATAGGGGGACGTGGACCCGGTCCCGAAGGTGCTCTCGAAAATTTGAGCAAGATGAGCTTGGCCGAGAGAATTTGGATCGACGGAGTCGGTCATCTCCGCAGGAGTTCCCAGCATGGTTTGCTGAGTGGGCACCAGACGCACGTCGAGGCCGTCCGCCTGAAACTGGCTGACCGAGGACTGGATTGCCTGAGTATAGGTGGCGATCAAGCCAGGGGAAGCGGCCGGAGCTGAGCTGAGCTGGTTAGGAATATCGGAGACGAAGACGGTTGGATGAACGCTGGCTGTTCCCAGGGAGGGTGGTGTTGCCGCGCCCAGGATGCCTACCGTACCAGATAGTACGTTGATTGCCAAGGTGTGCGGGCCCGCGCTGAGCGGAAACCGGAGCAGGGCAAAGCCGATGCCTGCCGAGTGGTTCAGTGAGCCAATCGCGGGTGTGGGTTGGGTGCTGTACACCGCGGTGCCAGCGACGCCATCAGTGGTCAGGCTGAAGCTGCCGGGGAGAGCGTCGCCGAGAAGATACCAGAGATAGACAGGGCCGCCGTTTGAGGTGACGTCGAAGGTTGAGGTGCCTACTCCAGTTGTGTTTTCGAGAGCGCCAGTGTTTGGGTCGACGGTCCAGGAACTGGAGGTGACAGCGGCTCCAGGATCGCCTGGAAGCACCTTGTACTCGCGGGGGATCGCCAGCCAGGCCAGAGCTGCCTGGTCACAGGCGGTGAACAGAGGGAGGTAGGCGCTGCCATAGCTGTCCATGTCGGTTGAGCCGACCATGAGCGAGGAGAGAGGCGCGCCGGTCTGCGTTGGGCCAAACCCATTGGCCAGGATACCGAAAGGAAGAATGTCGCAGGCTATGGAGTTTGGCACGCCCAGGTTGGTTGTCGAGAAGCCGTCTGCGGAGGCAAACAGGCTGGGATAGCTTTGCGCCGGAGCGACGGTCTGGCCGGAGGTGATGCCGTCGCCAAAGGCCTGGTAGCCGGAGATGGACGCGCCGGGGATGGGAACGTTGGCAAGGGACGTGGAGCTGTCCAGGAAAGCAACGGAGCCGGTGGCAGATGTGGGAAGGCCAGTGGCGGTCAGCGTGATGGACTGATTGGCGTAAATGGGATTCGGCGGCGCTGAGATCGTGAGAGGCGCGGCAAGGCCTGCGACCTCAACTGTTACTGCGCCGCTGCTCGCTGCAGTGTGAGTGGAGTCGCCGGGGTAGGTCGCGGTGAGGGTGTGAGCGCCAGGCGCGAGCGAGGCGACGCCGAGTACGGCGACTCCCTGGGCGTTCAGCGAAACCGACGCGATCGCGGTGGCTCCGTCCAGGAAAGTCACGGAACCCGTGGCGGAAGATCCGGTGGTCTGAAGCGATGCTATGAGGTGAACCACGGTGTGCACCGTGACTGCAGCGGCATCCGTGTTCAGATTCAGAGTGCTGGAACTGACCCCCTGTGCGCTCACCCTTCGAAAGCCGCTCGCGCAGAAGAGCGCAGCGCAAAGAGCGCACGCCCAGGCAAAGCTGAAGGTGGTCCGGCGGCTCATGCTGGCGTAGAGAGCACGAGAACGGCCAATCGCCCCGTGTGCTTTGTTAAAGAATTCTAAGAATCGTGAGTGGGTGCCGCACCCGGGGGCAGGTTTAGATCTTCTTGCTGCTGAGTGTAGAGGACGAGCAACGGTACGCGCAGATTTCCTTCCGAATGACGACAAAGATCGGAAGCCGCTCTAGATCGATCGCGAAGTTGCTCTAGCTCTTCAAATGCACAGGCAGGTACTTCGTGATGTCATTGAAGATCACGATCGCCGCGAAGAGCACAAGGCACACAAACGCCACCTGATACACGCGCTCCTTTACCTGCTGATTCAGGTCTCGCCGCATCAACGACTCGATTACCAGAAACAGAATCATTCCGCCGTCCAGAATGGGAATAGGCATCAGGTTCAAAATTCCCAACTGCAGCGAGATCATGGCCATGGTATCGATGATGGCCGACTTCCAGTTTTTAGCCTCAAACGCCTGGTGAACAACCACTCCGATCCCAATTGGGCTCGACATGGCCTTGATCGAGACCTGCCGCGTAAACAGCCGGTGCAGCACCTCAAAGAGCAGCAGCGAGCTCTTCACATTCGCGTCCCAGGATGCCTTCAGCGCCTGCCCAACCGAGAGCTGTTCGGTCTTTTCCGGAGGCAGCACACGCTGGAAGCCCAGCCGCCATCCCTTGCCTTCAGTGGTCTCCATCTCGACCGGGGTAATCGGCAGATGCAGCGTTTCCTCTTGTCCCGTCGCGCTCTTACGCTCAACCGCAAGCACACTGGGCTTGCCTTTTTGGGCCTGCAGATAGTCGAGCAGCGACTCCACCGAGTGCGGATGAAAGCTATCGATTGACAGCAGCAGGTCATGCGGCTTCAGGCCGGCCCTGGCTGCCGGACTCGCGGAGCTTGTCACATCCGCTACCTCCACGGGAGTCGTCTGCCGCACCGGCTCTGCGCCGAGCTTGCTCCAGGAGAAGTCTTCTTCGCGACCCTTGTTCTCGACAAAGATCGACGTGTCGACACGCCGCGTATCGTGCATGAACGAGAACGGCGTCTCGCGGTTCATGGTGAGGTGCGGTTCATTTTCGAGATCCCCCCAGGTGGGGTTTTCAAATTTATCGAACCGCACAATCGTGTCGCCGGACTGCATTCCCGTGGCCGCTACCTGCGATCCCGGCACAACGTAATCCACTACCGCGGGCCGCTCCAGGTATTCGAAGACCTCATGGTGATGCATGTACAAGATGGTCAGAAGTAGGATTGCGAGGATGAAGTTTGCCAGCGGTCCCGCGATGCCGATGATCGCCCGCTGCCAGCGTGGATGATTCTGAAACTCCCCTGGATCAAGCGTTGCCCGCTTCTGTTCGCTGCCCGAGATCGGCTCATCGCCCACTCCGGCCATCTTGACGTACCCGCCCAGAGGGATCAGGTTGACGCAGTAATCCGTTCCGTTGTGCACGTATCCGAACAGCCGCTTGCCGAAGCCGATCGCAAATGCATCCACGCGCACGCCGCACGCAATCGCTGCGAAGAAGTGCCCTGCCTCGTGTACCAGCACCATAATGCCCAGCACCAATGCCAGTTGCGGGATCGCGGTAAGCCCGGAAAGATTAGACAAGACATGGTCCTTTGGTTAGGTCTGAGGTTGTCAAGCGCCGGCGAGCACACTCCGGGCACATTCGCGTGCCTGCTGATCGGATGCAAGCACATCCTGAATAGACTCCGGACGCGCTGCCGGTGTTAGCTCGAGCACACGCTCGATTGTACGAGGAATGCCTGGGAAGGGGATACGTCCTTCGAGGAACGCCGCTACCGCAATTTCATCGGACGCATTCAAGGCGATGCATGCCGCAGGTGACGCCTCGGCCGCCTCATAGGCCAGACGCAGGCAAGGGAAGCGGTCGAAGTCCGGGGGCGCGAAGTCCAGCCGCGACAGCGACGCCAGATCAAACGTCAGCATCGAGGCCGGCCGCTCCGGATAGGCCAATGCATACAGGATCGGCAGACGCATGTCCGTCACCGAGATCTGCGCCAGGATCGACCCATCGACAAATTCCACCAGCGAGTGCACGGTCGACTGGGGATGCACCGTTACCCGCACGCGGCTTGGCGGCAGGTCGAACAACCGGCACGCCTCGATGACCTCCAGCCCTTTGTTCAACATGGTAGCCGAATCGATCGTGATCCGCTGCCCCATTACCCACGTCGGGTGCTTCAGCGCCTGCGCCGGGGTGATTCTCGCGAACTCCTCCAACGGGAGCTCCCGAAATGGCCCACCCGAGGCCGTCAGCCACACCTGTTTTACTTCAGCCGCCGTTCCGCCGCGCATGGCCTGATGCACCGCGTTGTGCTCGGAGTCGATCGGCAGCAGCGCCACGCGCTTGGCCCGCGCCGCCGCAAGGATGAGTTCGCCGGCCGCCACCAGGCACTCTTTATTTGCGAGCCCGATCGTCTTGCCTGCCTCAATCGCCGCGTAGGTCGCCTCCAGGCCGCTCACGCCCACAATTGCGGAGACCACAAAGTCGACCTCCGGAGCGGTCGCAACGGCTACCGTTCCGGCTGTTCCCCAAACTACCTCGACGTCCAAAGCTCCGGCTATCCGAAGCCGACCCCGCAGCTCCGCCGCCAGCTCCTCGGTCCCCATCGAGACCAACTGTGGCCGCCACCGGATCACCTGCTCGAGCGCGACATCAACGTTCGCGCCCGCTGCCAACGTTACCGGAGTGAATCGCTCCGGAAACTGCTCACAAATGGAAAGTGTGCTTTGCCCAATCGAGCCCGTAGACCCTAGAATCGCAATCTTCTTCACTTAGGTATCTTCGCAGATGCGTACTCCAGGGACCTGCAAGACCGCTACTGCTTCGGCATCCGTGCTTCGAGCGTAGCCAGACGTTCCCGAATCTGGACCGAACCGTCGAACTTCTCCGCGAGCACCTGGATCGACCTCTCGCTGCGCTCCTCACTCTGCCGAATCAACTGAGCAAGACTATCGTGGCTAGTCGAGATGATCTTTTCCATGGCTTCGTAGCGGAACTTCATCTCTTCCCGAAGCGCATCGTTGTTGATCTTCATCTCCGTGCGCAGGGAGTCCACGGAAACCTTCACGGCCTTCAGTTCAGGCACCAGGAGATCCTGCACGACTTCACGAAACGACTCGAAGATATTCTTCCCGTCAGCCATGCTCTCGATGATAGATCACGGCATCGCCTAACGGAAAAGCGTTTGCCAGTCCTTCAGCAGCAGGGCATACCACAGCACCGGTGCGGCCAGCAGCAGCGCGTCGATGCGGTCCAGCACGCCGCCGTGGCCGGGCAGCAGCGTTCCCGAGTCCTTCACCCCCGCGCCGCGTTTGATCGCCGACTCCAGCAGATCGCCCAGCTGCGCCGCCGCATTCAGCAGCACCGCCAGCAACACCAGCTTCCATGCCGCCACGCCGATATGCAGCTCCGTATAGCCGTGCGTGGAAAGCCACTCACCCAAACGAAACACGCCCATGCCGCAAACTACGGAACCCACCACCGAGGCGATCGTGCCCTCCCACGTCTTGTTGGGCGAGAGCCGCGTCAACTTCCGTTTCCCAAAATTTCTGCCTACATACAACGCCGCGATATCCCCGCACCACACGCACGCAAACAGAAACAGCAGCAGCCCCGTCCCATCCTCATGCGCGCGGATCAGCGGGATCAACGTCAGCGGATACACCACATAGATCAACGCGAACAGACCCAGTGAGGTATCCAGCAGGACACGATTCAAAGGCGCGCGAAAGCCCGACCATGCAAACAAGATGAACGTCAAAAGCGACAACACCGGAAGCTCAAAGTCCGGCAGCCGCAGGGTAAAAAAGAAGATCAGCACCGTCGAGCCGAGCAGCCACCAGAGCGGGATGTGCGCGCCCGTGCTTTGGACCGCCGCACCTTTGTGGGCCAGGTCGCGATACTCAAACGCCGCCAGTCCCGCCACCAGCGCGGCAAAGCAGCAGATCAACCAGAGATCGCCGCGCAGCACCAGCGCAAGCACGGCAAGAATTAAAACAAGGGCAGTGGCAATCCGTTTCATTGGGCTTTGTGCAGCATATACGGATCGGCGCTGCTACCGCCGCGTCAACAGAGTCTTCGGCTGCAATTCATGCTCAATCTCTTCCGCCACCTGGTCGGCCGGCTCGAGCGCAAGATCGTTGCCCGCCAGCTGTTCATCCGTGCCTTCGCCCAGCCCGCCAAACCGCCGCTCCCGCTGCTGAAAGTTCTGGATCGCTTCCAGCAGATGAATCCCGCGGAAGTCCGGCCACAGCCGATCGGTCACGAAGATCTCTGCATAGGCCATCTGCCACAACAGAAAGTTCGAGATTCTCATCTCGCCCGAGGTCCGGATCACCAGGTCCGGATCGGGCATATGGCCCGTGTACAAATTGGCCGCAAGCTGCGCCTCATCGAGCCGCGACTCCAGCCCATCGACCTGCAGCAGGTCTTCAAGCGAACACCCGCGCGTGTGTGCCTCTTCGATCAGCGTGCCCACCAACGCCCGCGCTGCATCCACGATCTCGGTTCGCGACCCATAGTTGAGCGCCAGTGTCAGGGTTGTGCCGGTATTGTGCGCCGTCTCTTCCTGCGCCCATTGCATCGTCTCCTGGATCTCGGCCGGCAACTCCCGCGTGCGCCCGATATACGTCATGCGCACGTTGTTGTCATTCATGCGCTTCACGTTTCCCACCAGATAGTTTTTCAGCAGCTTCATCAGGAAGCTCACCTCCGCCTTGGGCCGGCGCAGGTTGTTTTCAAGCGAAAACGCATACAACGTCAGCCACGGCAGGTCGATTCGTGAAGCCGTCTCGACCACGAACTGCACGCTCTCCGCGCCTTGCTGATGCCCGAGAAAACGCTTCAATGCGCGCTTGCCCGCCCACCGGCCGTTGCCATCCATGATGATCGCAACATGTTTTGGCAGCCGCGCACTATCCAGCTGACCAAAGACAGCAGATTCCTCCGCAGACAGCTCACCGACCCGGCTGGGAATCCGGATCGCGTCACGGCGGGAAATCTGGTTCATATCAGAACGCAACAGAAGGCCTCAGAGAATGCTGAGGTTAGCATACAAGCTTGTTGCATGGCCGAGTATGACCCGAACGCGTCGCGAACAAACGGGAAAGACGGAGCAGGAGGACGGCCGCACCCGCGTGGATGCGGCCGTGGAAAGGAGGAAGCTCATCCGCGTTACGCCGTCCTGCGCCGTCCCGCCGCCAGCTCGCGCACATGATTCAGAAAGATGGTCCGCTGCAGCGCGTCGAGCTGCGACGTGTACGCCGCAATCTCCGCCAGGAACGGATCGGCCATCAGCATCGCCGTCTCGTTCGAGTGGCGCGTGCTTGCATCTCGCAGCAGCGCCGAGATATCGACTTCAAGTGCCTTCGCCAGCCGGTCGAGCGACGACAAAGTCGGCATCGCCTTGCCGTTCTCGATCTTCGAGATATACGTCCTTGGAACTCCCATGCGCGCCGCCAACTGGCGCTGGCTCAGGTTGCGCACATGGCGCAGATCCCGCACCGCGGTTGCGACCTGGATCCCATCGGCCTCCGCTGCGGGCGCAGGCATAATGGCTACCGGGGCCGGCACAGTGGCGGGCTTCTCGATTACCAGGGACCGGCGGCACCGGCGGCATACATGGGAAGGTGTGCGAAATTGCACGAGCTTGCAGTGGTCGCAGCGTAGGACTTCGCGCTGTGTCTCAGCCTGGGCAAACGGCGCCGTGATTGTGGCCATGTTGTGTGGTGCGGGCGGATGCCAGAGCAAGGTCTCCGCAGCGCAAGCGTCCGATAACGGTCACCAGCGATGTGCCTAGACTGACACCCGGTACCGTAAGAGTCAAGAGCAAGCACCGAAGATATCGGCAGAAAACCGGAAGAAGGCCGGAGGAGAACCAGACTCGTTAACGCCCATGGCAAGCATAGGATGAAGGTAGGAGGCTTACCATCGACATCCCCCACGATCGAACTCACGCCCTCGCCTTGATGCACGAGTGGACCCAGGGCGACAGCCTGCGTAAGCACGCGCTCAGCGTCTCCTTCTGCTGCGAGGCCTATGGACGCAGGGAAGCCGCGCGGCTCGATCTACCGGCGGACCAGGCTGCGCACCTGATCGCCACCTATGCCTGTGCCGGCCTGCTGCACGACTTCGACTATGAGCGCCATCCCACGCCCGCCGAGCACCCTTTTGTCGGCGTCGCTTTTCTCCGCGAACGTGGCTGGCCCGAACCTATGCTTCACGCCATCCTCGCGCATGCCGATTACTCCGGCGTCGCACCCGAGTCGCACCTCGACAAAACCCTGTTCGCGTCGGATGAACTGGCGGGCTTTCTCACCGCGTGCGCCCTGGTCAAACCGACCAGGTCGATCCACGATGTTGAACCGAAAGGCGTCGTGAAGAAGATGAAAGACAAGGGCTTTGCACGTGCGGTCAAGCGCGAAGACATCACCTCCGGCGCGGCCATGCTGGGGCTTCCGCTTGAAGACCACGTCGCTGCGTGCCTCGCGGCGATGCAGGCTCATGCCGCGGAGCTCGGCCTGGCTGGCTCCTAGGCTTGCAGCGGCTGTGTGCCTTGTCGGTGACGACGCAAGGAGTCCAGGTGGATCGCAAACGCAATCAGCGCGCCCGCAATCGTGCACCACGCCCGCCGTTCGGCGACCTGAGGGCCGGGAGTCTGATTCAGCGAAAGCAGAAAAACAATGTACGAGGTCAGGCAAAGCGTATACAGGCCATAGTTGACCGAGTTTGTCGCAAAGGCCCAGAACGCAAAGAAAGTCGTCAGCGCCGCCAGCGTGTACGGTCCCAGCGGCACATGGACTGCCAACTGCGTCGCGAGAATCGCCCCCGCCAGCGTACCGCCGATCCGCAACAGACCGCGAGTCAGGGTCTCGAAAAACGCCGGCTTCTGCACCAGCAGCGCAGTCATCGGCACCCAGTAACCGGACTGCATCTTCAGCTGCCGGTAAAGCTCGGACGCAAGGACCACGGTGATCGTCATGCGCACGGCATAGGCGATCGCGGTGCGGCGGTCCGGGGCAGGCAGGGCTTCGGGAAGATGCCGCAGCCGGACCAACAGCTCGCGTCGCTGGCCGTAGAGCGAACGCGGAATCGCCAACAGGTCCTTGCTGAGCTCCGGAATCAGCCGCAGACCCGCGCTGGTAAATAGAATCTGCACCACGCCGCCCAGCGCAATCAACCCGGCCCGTGTGAACGAGCCGCGCAGTCCGGACGGAAACGCCGAGGCGACAAACAGTGCTACGGACGCCTGCTGGCCTACCCACGCGATCCCCGAGTTGCGCACCGTGAGCACGCCATAGATAGCCGCCGAGATGGCAGAAAACAGCACCAGCGTGAATCCCCGGTGCCCTGCAATCGTTCCGGCAAAGGCTGCCGTCGCGGTCGCGAAGACCCCAAAGATCATCGGTCGCACGCGTGAGTCCGCGATCCGCTGGTTGGCACCAAAAGCGATCGTCAGCGCGCCGCCGCTTGAGATCAACGCGCCTCCGGGATGTCCGATCGCTACGCCGACAAACACGCAAAGCGCCACGGCCGAGGCGCTGACCAGCGGCAGACGCAGCTCGAGAGCGTCCCAGTGAAACGTATACAGATCGGCAAAGAAGTGGTTCGGCGTCGAGGTCGCCGGACCAGGCCCTGTCTCTTTTTGCGGAATCGCAGAAGAAGTTGACACCTGTCCAGTGTAGAGGGACCGCGGCTCAATTCGAGTGACAGCCGCGCAGGATAACCAGCCAGATCAGCGACAGCACCACGGACCCGACGATCCCGACCGTGAGCTTCGCTCTCCGGCTTGCAGGCACGGGCGGCGTTCCGCTGCTGCTGCGGCTGTTCTGGACAGGGTCGAGCGGATTGTAGCGGACCGGAATGCGCTCGTTCTGCGGTACCGCCACGGGAGACTGAAACTCGTCCGAGTAGAGCCGGCCATGCGCGTAGTAGTCAAAGGTGATACGGAACTTCTCGCCCATCTGGAAGCCGAACGCCAGCGGACTCAGCGCGCGAAACTGGTACCGGCAGCTGGTCACCGTGGCGTCGGTCGCGATCCATTCCGCCTCCGTCACAGCGAGGCCGATTGCACGCGGGGTACGCCTGCTTTGGCCAATGCCGCATCGGCCTCCGCCACCGATCCCGGCAGCCCGACTGAGCGCGTCGCATCTTCAACCACCATCGTCTCAAAGCCCAGGGCACGTCCGTCCACCGCCGAGAAGCGCACGCAGAAGTCGTAGGCCAGCCCGGCCAGAAACAGCCGTCGCAGGCCTCGCTCGCGCAGATATCCGGCCAGCCCCGTGGCAGTGCGATGATCGTTCTCGAGAAAGGCCGAGTAGCTGTCGATCTCGCGCCGAAACCCCTTGCGCAGGATCAGCTCGGCATGCGGCACGTCGAGCTCCGGAGCAAGCGCCGCACCCGCCGTGTGCTGCAGGCAATGCTCCGGCCACAGGGTTTGCGGTCCATACGGTGCGTCCACGTGCTCAAACGGCCGCTTGCCGGCATGGGTCGAGGCAAAGGAGACGTGGCCGGCAGGGTGCCAGTCCTGGGTCAGTATGACGTGCTCGAACCGTGCGGCGAGCGCATTGACCCGCGGCAGGATCTCGTCCCCGCCAGGGACGACCAGTGTGCCTCCGGGCATGAAGTCCGGCTGCAGGTCGATCAAGAGAAGCGCGTCGGTAGATTGAATTTCCATTCGCAGACCTGTGCTTAGGATGGCATTCGGGCAGCTCAAGTTTCAAAGCGGTATCCTGTATGCCGAAAGGCCGGGCGGTGGAACAGACGAAGGGGAGCAATGCTTGGGAGAGCCGGCTGGACACCGGAGCCGCAAGGTTCAAGGCCAACGCCGCGGCGGTGCAGGCCCTGCTGGCTGAACTGGCTGCGCAGGAAGACCGGATCCGGCTCGGAGGCGGAGCCAAGGCCAGAGAAGCGCAGCACGCCAAGGGCCGGCTGACCGCCCGCGAGAGGATCGCTTTGCTTCTGGACCCCGGGACGGAGCTGCTGGAACTCGGCCTCTGGGCCGCGCACGAGATGTATCAGGAGTGGGGCGGCGCTCCTTCGGCAGGCGTCGTCGCCGGCCTCGGTCGCGTACAGGGAAGGCTCTGCATGGTCGTTGCCAACGATGCCACGGTGAAGGCCGGAGCGTTCTTCCCCATGTCCGCGAAGAAGATGCTGCGGGCGCAGGCAATTGCGCTCGAGAACCGCATCCCGACGCTCTACCTGGTCGATTCAAGCGGAGCGTTTCTCCCTTTGCAGGACGAGGTCTTTCCCGACCAGGACGACTTCGGCCGCGTCTTCCGCAACAACGCCGTGATGAGCGCGTTGGGCATCCCCCAGATGACGGCCATCATGGGCATGTGCGTCGCCGGCGGAGCCTACCTGCCGGTGATGACCGACACTGTGCTGATGACGGAAGGCTCCGGGCTCTTCCTTGCCGGGCCTGCGCTGGTGCAGGCGGCGATCGGCCAGAAGACACCTGCTGAAGAGCTTGGCGGAGCGGCGATGCACGCCGAGATCTCCGGCACCATCGACTTCAAGGAGCCGGACGACGAATCGTGCCTGATCCGGTTACGTTCTCTGGTCGGTAAACTGGGCGAGCGAACTAAAGCGCCCTTTTCGGTTACAAATTACGATCCGGCGGCGGACGCGCCGCGCTATGCGGCCGAGGATCTCTACGGCCTGCTTGATCCTGCCCCGGGGGCGAGCAATCTTTACGACGTCCGCGACGTAATTGCCCGGCTCGTCGATCGCAGCGAGTTCGATGAGTACAAGCAGGAGTTCGGCCGTACCGTGATCTGCGGGTACGCCCGCATCGGCGGGCGGGCTGTAGGGATCGTTGCCAATCAGAAGCTCAACCAGGTGCAGACTGTCGCGACCGGTCCGCAGGCTGGAACCAGGCGCATCGAGGTCGGCGGCGTGCTCTACACCGAGAGCGCGCAAAAGGCCGCTCGGTTCATCCTGGACTGCAATCAAAGCCTGATCCCGCTGATCTTTCTGCATGATGTGAACGGCTTTATGGTCGGCAAGGATGCAGAGTGGAGCGGCATCATCCGCGCCGGGGCCAAGATGGTCTCGGCCGTGTCGACCAGCGTCGTTCCGAAGATCACGGTGATCCTTGGCGGAAGCTTCGGCGCTGGGCACTACGCGATGTGCGGTAAGGCGTACGATCCACGATTTCTCTTCGCCTGGCCCACCGCGCGCTACGCCGTTATGGGCGGCGCGGCTGCAGCCAACACCCTGGCCGAGATCCGCGCCAGGCAGATCGAGCGAGCCGGCGAGGTGGTCGATGAGGCACGCAGGCAGGCACTCTGGCAGGAGATCAAGGACGGCTACGACGCGGCCGCCGACGCGCGTTACGGGGCGGCACGGCTTTGGATCGACGCCATCATCGATCCCGCCCGGACGCGCGAGGTGCTGATGCTGGCGCTCGAGGCCTGCTCGCTGAACCCGGACGTGCCCAGGTTCAATCCCGGGGTCATGCAGACGTGATCTCGCGCCGGACGATCTTCCTGCTGCTGTTTGCAATGGGGCTTGCGGCGGGGCTTTGGGTCTGGGCGTCCGGGCATCGGGATGAGTGCTCGGCGTTTCTCGGTGGCGACCGCCATGCGCCGGCATCTCAGGTAGTGAAGACAGGCACGCGGACCATCGTGGTGCCATGCCAACAGTGGCTGCTCCGGCAGTCGGCGCTAGTGCAGATGCTTTGCTTGCTGACCGTTGCGGGCTTTGGCGTATTTTTTGTGAGTTTGTGGGCAGATCGGAAGGGAAGTAGATCATGGTGAAGATTGTCGAGTGCCCGCGCGATGCGTGGCAGGGGCTGCCCGGCATGATGCCGGCGGAGGTGAAGGCCGACTACCTGCGCGTGCTGATCGCGGCGGGATTTAAGCACATCGACGCGGTCAGCTTTGTGTCGAAGGCTGCCATGCCGCAGATGGCGGATGCGGAACAGGTGCTGACCTACCTCGATGCTCCAAACGACGTTGAGATCATCGGCATCGTCCTGAACGAGAAGGGGGCCGAGCGCGCAATCCGGACCGAGGCGGTCTCGACGCTGGGCTTCCCGTACTCCATCTCCCCGGAGTTCCTGAAGCGCAATGGCAACCAGACGCCGGAGGAGTCGCTGGAGGCGCTCGAAGCGGTAGGCACGCTCGGCTACAAGGCGGGGCTGGAGGTGGTGGCCTACGTCTCGATGGCCTTCGGCAATCCGTACGGAGATCCGTGGTCGATCGACGAGGTGATCGATGCGTGCGACCTGCTGGTGGACTGCGGGGTCTCGCAGATTTCGCTGGCGGACACGGTGGGTCTCGCGACGCCGCGGCTGGTCGCGGACATGTTCGCAGACGTGCGTGCGGTGCACGATCGCGTTGAGATTGGACTGCATCTGCACGCGCGTGCCGAGACTGCGGCCGGCCTCATCGAGGCAGCGTATGGGGCGGGATGCCGGAGATTCGATGCGGCTGTCGGCGGGTTGGGCGGGTGCCCGTTCGCGCAAGATGCCCTGCTGGGGAATCTTCCCACGGAGGTGTTGATTTCGGAGTTGGAACGACTTGGGGCAGAGCTTCCGGAGTTGCGGCCGCTTGACAGTCTGATTTTAGCCAGTCGGGAGATGGAGCGGAGGTATGGGGCCCGAGTGCAATAAGTGACGCCCCCTAGAAGGGAATGTCGTCGTCGGTAATACCGTTGTCGCCGTAGTCGGGCACACTGGCGGGAGTGCGCTGATCGTAGTTGGTGCTGGAGGAAGAAGAGGACGCGTTCGACCGCGAGTAGTTTCCGGTGCTGGCACCGCCTTCCTGACCGGCACGATCTCCTCCTCCGGTAAAGGAAAGATCGTTGACAAGAATTTCCGTGCGATATTTCTTTTGTCCTGACTCTTTATCATCCCAGGAACGGGTTGAGATTTTACCTTCTACGAATAGCTCTTTTCCCTTTTTACAGTAGTCTCGGACTACTTCCGCGGTACGTCCGAATGCGACCAGGTTATGCCATTCGGTTTTATCCTGCCATGCGCCCTGCGCATCTTTCTGACGATCCGAGGTGGCAAGTGTAAAGGTGGCGATCGTCATTCCGGCCGCTGTCGCCTTGATTTCAGGATCCTTGCCGAGACGGCCGAGAAGAAAAACTTTGTTGACGCCCTTCGCCATGCGAGTGTGCTCCCGTGTGAGTATGAAGTTCGCAGAATAGCAGAGGAGGGCGTGGAATTACCGTCCTGAACTTCCCTCCAGCAGCTTACTTGCTGGCAGTCGTCACGGCTTTGGGCTTGAGGGTGTGCTCCTCCAGCGCCTGCGCCTGGGGAAGATAGCCGATTGCCTTGCCGATCTGCGGATCCCACTCGGCCCGTACCTTCATGCCTTCCAACTGTCCGAACTCCGAGGTGAAAAGCTCAGACTTGATCTCGGATTTTACCCAGTCAAGATTGGCGTTGATGTCGGCATCGCTGACTTCGATGTTCTTCAGCTTCAGGTAGGCCTTGAAGTCGCTCAGCACGGCGTCGTTCACCACAAAATCCTTGCTGACCGTGTTCTTGGCGAAGTAGTGGCGCGAGAAGTTGAGGAAGGCGTGCTGCTGAAGCAAAACCTCTTCGGGGTGCGTGGACTTGACCGGGTCGATGTGCTCATCGGGCGTAATGCCTCCGCCGCCGTAGACCGTGCGTCCCTCGTCTGTCAGCTTGACCTCGCGATTGGCGTTGTCCTTCGGGTTCGAGGCGTCGCGCACGTAGTAGTAGTCGTAGAGCGACATGTTGTCATAGGGGCGCTGGATGAGGCGGCCCGAGGGCGTGTAGTAGTGGAAGGTCGTCAGCGCGAGGCCGGTGTTCTGGCTGATATTGAAGACAGTCTGGACCAGGCCCTTGCCGAAGGTGGTTTCGCCGACGATGAGCGCGCGATCATGATCCTGCAGGGCTCCCGAGACGATCTCGGCTGCTGAGGCGGTATTGCGATTCACCAGAACCACCACCGGGTACTTCGGCCCCTGCTCGCCGCTGGTGACGGAGTAAACCTGGTCGGCGGCAACGCGGCCGTGCTGCGAAACGACAACCTGGCCCTTTTGCAGGAACTTGCTGGACATATCGACAGCCTGGTTCAGCAGGCCGCCGGGGTTGCCGCGCAGGTCAATGACCAGACCTTTGAGCGGGCCTTCGCTGCGGAACTTGTCGAGCGCGTCGCCTACCTCGTGTGCGGTCGTCTCCTGGAAATTGGTGACGTGCATGTAGCCGATGCCGGGCTGGATCTCAAAGGCGAGGTCGACCGACGGCCGAGGGATCTCATCGCGAACTAGGTCAAAGGTGAGCGGTTTGTCCTTACCTTCGCGGCTCATTGTGACGAGGACGTGGGTGCCGCGGGGGCCCTTGAGCATGGAGGCGATGGCAGCGGAATCAAGGCCATCGGTGGGCTTGCCGTCGACCGAGATGATGAGGTCGCCGGGGCGGATCCCGGCCTTGTAGGAGGGCGTGCCTTCAAACGGGTACAGCACGAAGGTCTTCATGACGCCGTCGATGAGTTGCGGCTGGATGGTCATGCCGACGCCGTAGTAGCGGCCGTGCTGTTCTTCGCGCATCTGCGCGTAGGCTTTGGGATCGTAGAAGTTTGAGTGGGGGTCGAGCACGTGGAGCATGCCCGGGATGGCACCGTCGTAGATTGCCTTATCGGTACGGTCGTCGTTCATCTTTTCGGCGTAGTTCTGCTCGACGATCGAATAGACGTTGGTAAAAGATTTGAGTGAATCGCGGAGGCTGGACTCGTCGGACGCAGACTGAGCGGAGACCTTCTGGCCGACCACGGCGCCGAGGATGCCACAGGAGGCAAGAAAGACCGAGACGGAGACGAGGGCGCGACGGGTGCGGGATGCCATGAGCTTGGATTGACCTCGGAGGCGAGCAAAGGCCCACCTCACACTACGATTGGACGGAGTATAGCAGGCGCGGGTTAGCTGTTCGGCCGGCCTCTACCACCTTTGTGGCAGACGCGGGATCGAGCGCGCTGACCGGAAATCCTGCGTCGCGTGCGGAGAGACCTGCGCCGTGTCCGGATAGAATAGAGGAAGTCGATACCAACCCTGCGCTGGACCGAGTCCAATCCCAACGCAGCATTGCCCTTGGCGGTTTTTTCCAGGAAGTGAGAGTGCGTTGAGCTTGAAGACGATACGAGGCGGGCGAGAGATACAAAAGACGCGGTGGATCCAGGTAAGTGCATTGGCGCTGGGGATGTCCTGGCTGGCGCCTGGTCTGCTGCCGGCGCAACTGGTCAGGGCACCGCGCTACGGCAG
Source organism: uncultured Acidobacteriaceae bacterium (assembly GCA_964246225.1). Taxonomy (GTDB): domain Bacteria; phylum Acidobacteriota; class Terriglobia; order Terriglobales; family Acidobacteriaceae; genus Edaphobacter. The sequence goes on from CAXTQE010000025.1 coordinate 22,237, forward strand.
CACTGTGGATAATCCTGCTCCGCAGCTGAACCTGCCTCCGCTGCCTCCGGCGCTGACGCCGCACGGAACGGTGGTTGAGGACATCGTGGTGCGGGTGGACGACCAGATCATCAACCGAAGCGACGTCGCTCGTGCGGAGCAGCAGCTCCAGGAAGAAGCGGGGCAGACGAATGTGCCGGCCGCGGAGCTGGCGCAGCGTCAGCGGGATCTGCTGCGGGACATGATCGACCAGCAGCTCCTGCTCTCGCGCGCCAAGGAGCTCGGCCTGAACGCGGACGCGGACGTGATCCGGCAGCTCGATGAGATCCGCAAGCAGAACAAGATGGATTCGCTCGATGACCTGGAGAAGGCGGCGCGGCAGCAGGGCGTGAACTTCGAAGACTTCAAGGCCAAGATCCGCAACCAGATTCTCGCGCAGCAGGTAGTGCGTGACGAGGTGGGTCGACGTCTGCAGATGACGGAGACGGATGAGAAAAGATATTACGACCAGCATCAGAAAGACTTCGATCAGCCGGAGCAGATACGGCTGAGCGAGATTCTTGTTCCGCTCGCCGAGAACGCGTCGCAGGCCGAGATTGAACAGGGGCAGAAGAAGGCGAACGAGATCAAGACGCAGGTGATGCAGGGGACGGATTTTGCCGCGCTGGCAAAGAAGGTGTCGGGTGGGCCTTCGGCGGCGCGGGGCGGGGCGCTCGGGCTGTTCAAGCGCGGGGCGCTGGCGCCTGTGCTTGAAGAGCAGACGTTCAACTTGAAGCCGGGTGACTCGACGCAGCCGATTCGTACGCGCCAGGGTTTCGTAATCCTGAAGGTAGAAAACCACATTGCGCCAGGTCCGGCGCCGATGAAGAGCGTCGAGCCGCAGATCCAGGAAGCGCTCTACGTGGCGCAGATGCAGCCCGCGATGCGCGCCTACCTAAGCAAGCTGCGGGAGCAATCCTACGTGGATCTGCAGCCTGGGTTTGTGGATTCGGGGTCGACCGGGGGCGAGACCAAGCCGGTCTTTACCGCCTATGCTCCTCCCGTGGTGAAGAAAAAAGTTGTGGCCAAGAACAAGCCGCGCTTTGTGCGAGCCGGAACTACCTCGACTGCTTCGCTGAGCAAGCCGGTCGTCGCCTCGCCGGATACGACGGGTACGCGGACCATCACGGGTCCGGATGCGAAGCCTGCGATCGACCCGACGACGGGCCTCGCCAGCATTTCGCCCCCGAAGCCGGCGACGTCTGCCAACGGTAAGAAGGTCGCCAGGGTGAAACGCGAGAAAGTTCGGTTTGGCCAGGCACCGACCCATGCCCTGCCAGGCGATAACAGTGAAGCAACGACGACGTCCGATGGCGGAGTAGTCGCCGGCGGAGCGGAGCAGCCCGGTTCTGCCGGAATCGGAACTGCGCAGGCGACGGCAGCGCCAGTCGAGACGGCCAACCTGAGTGACAATCCGCTGACCCCGGTAGCTCCGGTGCGTGCGAAGACCCGCTTTGCCGCCAAGGAGGCGGAAGTCAAGGAGAAGAAGGCGAAGACGGTCAGCGCCAAGCAGGTTGAGAAGGCGGCAGCAACGCCCACGCCGATCACAGCCGAAGAGAAGGCTACGCAGCAGACCCAGGCGGCTCCGCTGGGCGTGGCTGGTGTGGATACGTCGAAGAAGCCCAAGAAGGCGAAGCGGGTCAAGGGCGCTCCAAAGGAACGGCTGGAGAACAAACCTGCAACCGTTGCACCGGTGGCGGCGCCGACTGTTGCGCCGACGGCGAGCCCTGCCCTGGCGCCGACAGCCGATACGCCGCCCAGCACGAAGGCTCCGGGAGGGGCTGCAACGGCTCCCCCGCCGCCGCAACTCTAGCAGTTGGTAAGCTGAGGGAGCATGAAAGCCTTCTATGTCGCCGACGCACCGCGCTTCGACAACGCGCAGGTGATCTCCTACTTCTGTCTGTCCCAGATGTCCTTGCGCGAGCGGAAGGGCGGAGATGGCCAGTACCTCGCCTTGACCCTGACCGACAAGACCGGGTCGCTCGAAGCGCGGATGTGGGAGGAGTTTACGGACGTAGTCTCTTCCTGCGGCGAGGGTTGCTATGTCAAGGTGCAGGGCCAGGTCTCGAAGTATCAGAACCGCTGGCAGATTACCTTGACGCGAATGCGCGGCGCGTCCACATCGGAGGTCGATACGGCCGACTATCAGCCAGTCTCCAGCTTTCCTCCGGAGCAGATGGATGCGGAGTTGCGCGGGATTGTGGCTGGGTTCAGAAATCACGATCTGCAGAGGCTGGTACTAGCCTTTCTGGACGACCCGGAGATCGGACCTGCCTTTCGCGTAGCACCGGCGGCCAAGATGCTGCATCATGCCTGGATCGGCGGGCTGCTCGAACATGTGTTGACGCTGGTCAAGCTGTGTCTGGCGACGGCTCCGTTTTATCCTGACGTCGATCCGGATCTGCTGGTCACGGGGGCGATTCTGCACGACATCGGCAAGGTGCGGGAGCTGAGTTGGAAGACGAGCTTCCACTACACGCTCGAGGGCCAGATGATCGGGCATATCTCGATCGCCCAGGGAATGCTGCGCGAAAAGCTGAAGGAGCTTGCCCCGTTTCCGGAGCGTCTGCGGATTCTGGTGGAGCACATGATCCTCTCGCACCATGGCCGGTTGGAGTTTGGCAGCCCCAAGCTGCCGATGACGCCGGAGGCCATGCTACTGAGCGCGCTCGACGATCTGGAGGCGAAGTTCGCGGCCATGCGGAGGGAGTTTGCCGCTGCCGAAAGTGCAGGCAAGGGGCCGGGAGAGCTGACGGAGTGGGTCCGGAGTATGGACCGCGCTCTGTTCAACTCGCAACGCTGGCTGGCCAAAGAAAAGAGTGCCCTGGCCGCCCCAAAGTCTGAGACCGAGCAAGACCAGAGCTCTGCCGTGGAGGCCGATACGCAAGTACAATCGAGTTTTGGCTCTGCAACGGAACAGGGTCCAGAACAGGGATAAATGCTGAGATTTTCAACAGCCGGAGAAAGTCACGGGGAGGCGCTGGTAGCGCTGGTCAGTGGCCTGCCTGCGGGCGTTCCGGTGGATCAGGCAAGGCTGGACCGGGAGCTCTGGCGGCGACAGCAGGGGTATGGGCGCGGTGGCCGCATGCGCATCGAGCAGGACCGCGCGCACATTCTGAGCGGGGTGCGCCATGGCAAAACGATCGGCTCGCCTGTGGCGATGACGCTTGCGAACAACGACTGGAAGAACTGGGAAGAGATCCTCCCGGTCCATGCCGGCGACGCGGAGAAGCATAAGGCCGTCAAGAGCCCGCGGCCCGGCCACGCCGATCTTCCCGGAAGTCTGAAGTATGATTTCGCCGACGCGCGGTATGTGCTCGAGCGGGCCAGCGCGCGCGAAAGTGCAGCACGAGTGGCCTGCGGTGCGCTTGCCAAAATGCTGCTGGCGCAGCTCGGCGTGGAGGTTGGCAGCCATGTGCAGCGGGTCGGCGTGGCGGAGCTTGGGCGTGAAGCTGCGTGGCCGGAGATCGCGGCCGCCAACGCCAGACAGGAGATCCTCCTGAACTGCGTGGATGCGGAGGCGGAGGCGCGCATGAAGGCGGCGGTCGACCAGGCGCTGCGTACCGGGGATACGATCGGTGGCGTCTTTGAGGTGGTCGTGCATGGGCTGCCTCCGGGCATCGGCACGCATGTGAATTGGGACGAGCGCATGGACGGGCTGCTGGCGCAGGCCGTGATGAGCCTGCAGGCGGTGAAGGCCGTCGAGCTTGGCCGCGGGGTGACGGCGGCGCAGTCGATGGGCTCGGCGGTCCATGATGCGATTGGCTACCACTCCGCCGAACAGGGAGAGACCGAGCCGGCTGGTTTGAAAGAGACAGGTGGCGGCGCGAAGTTCACGCGGTTCTCCCGGGAGAGCAACAACGCGGGAGGCCTTGAGGGCGGCATCTCGAATGGCGAGGACGTAGTCGTGCGCGGGTACCTGAAGCCGATCTCCACGCTGCGGCGGCCGCTTGCCAGCGTCAGCTTCGAGACGCGTGAGAGCGTCAAGGCGGCCTATGAACGCAGCGATGTGTGCGTCGTCCCGGCGGCGGGAGTGGCGGCGGAGGCCATGGTGGCGCTCACCGTTGCGCGTCTGGTGATCGATAAATTTGGAGGCGATTCGCTCCGGGAGCTGAAGCGGAACTACGCCGGCTACTGCGAGCAGATCCGCCGGTTCTAGGAGAAATCAGTGGCAGTGAAGCCTGCAGCAAAGACGCCCGCACAACCGAAGTTTGCGGGCAAGATTCATACCGTTGTGAAGTGGCCCGACCCCGTGCTGGCCAGGCGCGGTGAGGACGTGACGGTCTTCGACAAGTCGCTCGAGAAGCTGGTGGAAGAGATGTTTGAAAGCATGTACGCGGCGCAGGGTATCGGGCTGGCGGCGCCGCAGATCGCCATCTCGAAACGCATCACGGTCATCGACGTGAGTTTCCGCAAGGATCCGGCAGACAAGCTGGCGTTGATCAATCCCGAGGTGATTTACGTGGAAGGCAAGCAGACCGAGGAAGAGGGCTGCCTGAGCCTGCCGGAGATCCGGGAGAAGGTGAATCGTGCGGCCAGGGTCCGGGTGCGCGCTCAGGATGTGAAGGGCGAGTGGTTTGAGGTGGAAGGCGATGAACTGCTGGCTCGTGCGCTGCAGCATGAGATCGACCACCTGGATGGGGTGCTGTTTATCGATCGGCTGAGCCGCCTGAAGCGGGAGCTGGTGCTGAGAAAGATCCGCAAGCTGCAGAAGAACGGTGAGTGGTGAGGCTTGTCTTCTGTGGCACTCCGGAGTTTGCGGTAGGGACGCTCGAGGCTGTGCTCGCGGCTGGCCACACGGTAGAGCTTGTCCTGACGCAGCCGGATCGAGTGGCGGGCCGCGGACTTGAGCCTCAGGTTTCCGCGGTGAAGCAGGCGGCGCTTCGCCACGGGTTGCCGCTGCTGCAACCGGAGAAGATCAAGCACAACCTCGAGCTCCGCACGCACCTTGAAGCTCTGGCTCCGGAGGCGATCCTGGTGGTGGCTTACGGACGCATCATCCCGGACTGGATGCTGGCGCTGCCGCGGTACGGGTGCATCAATCTGCATGGCTCGCTGCTGCCGAAGTACCGCGGCGCCGCGCCGATCCAGTGGGCAGTTGCGAACGGCGAAATCGTGACCGGAGTCACGACCATGCGGCTCGACGCGGGGCTCGATACCGGGCCGATGCTGCTGGCGCAGGAGGTTCCAATTGCGCCCGAAGAGACTGCACAGGATCTGTTCGAGAGCCTGGCCGACAAGGGCGCCGCACTGATGCTGGAGACACTGACGGGGCTGGAAGAGGGAAGCGTCACGCCCGTCGAGCAGGATCACGCCTGCGCGACGCTGGCGCCGATCCTGACCCGGGAGGACGGGCGCATGGACTTCCGTCGCACGGCCGCCGAGTTGGTCGATCGCTGGCGAGGCTTCCAGCCGTGGCCCGGTGCCTTCACCACGCTCCGCGGCAAAAAGCTGATCGTTCATCGCATGGCCTTGGCGCAGGTGTCCTGCCCGCCGGGCGAGCTGCGCATCGAGCAGGACCGCCTCTTTGCCGGATGCGCGGACGCGGCGCTTGAGCTGCTTGAGGTCCAGATGGAAGGCAAGAAGCGCATGCCAGCGAGAGATTTTCTACATGGCTTCCAGGTGATGAGCGGTGAGCGGGTCGGGCAATGAAGGGCAAAGGCCAGAACACAGGGCAGCGGAATCGGCCTGCTAAGCCCGTGCCTACGAAGAGCCAGGAACAGGCGGGCCTGGAGGCTGCGGCCCGGGTGATTGCCGCGGGCGGACGCGTCCCGAAGAAGTTTGGCCTGGCAGTAGCGGCTGGGGCGCGCCCGGCCAGCGCCGGTCCGACACTGGTTGCGGCTACGGCTCTGGCAAAAGTGACGCCGGCACGTCTGGTCGCCTTCGAGATCCTGACGATTGTCGCGGCAGGCAAGGCCCATAGCGATGAGCTGCTGCACGGCGCGCGAACGCAAACCCTTTCAGAACCGGACCGGCATCTTGCGACGGCGCTGGTCATGGGCGTCCTGCGCTGGCAGATCGCACTTGACGCCCGGATTCGCCCCCTGCTCAGTCGGCCCGGCCAGGTACTTCCAGAGCCGGTGTTGCTGGCTCTGCGTCTAGGGGCGTTTCAACTGTTGCATATGGATCGCATTCCCGCGCACGCAGCGCTGTCGGAGTCGGTCGAGCTTTGCCGCGCCGCTGGACATCCGCACGCAACCGGCATGGTCAATGCCATTCTGCGCAAGCTAACCGGTGGGCCCGCGCCGAAGCAGCCCATCTTCGAATCCACCGCCGCCTTTGCCGAGCGGCTGGGGCACCCGCTTTGGCTCGCAGAACGTTGGGCAAGCCACTATGGGCGGGAGGCTGCGCTCCAAATCTGTGCGAGCGATCAGGCAGAGCCGGACTCTGGCGATCCGGCCGGCAGCTTGTTTGAGGCCGACCCTGCTTTGCCCCAGATCGATGCCGGCTCCCGCCTAGTGGCCGAGCTTGCCGCGGCCGCGATGCCGGAGGTTGCGGGCCGGCGCGCCCGTATCTTGGACTGCTGCGCGGCTCCCGGTGGCAAAACGCTGGTGCTGGCGCGGCGGTTGCCAGGCGCGGAGATTCTCGCCACGGACCTGAGCAGCCGGCGCCTGACACAAATGCAGGCCCGCTTCGCCCGCTTCACGTATGCGGAGGCGATCGAGACGGCCGTAGCCGACGCGACCCAGCTGCCCGGCGACGCCGGCCGGTTCGACCTGATCCTCTGCGACGTTCCCTGCAGCGGTACGGGAACCTTGGCCCGCAACCCGGAGATTCGTTTCCGCTTGCAGCAGGACGATCTAGCCCGGCAGGCGGAGCGGCAGCGGCTGATCCTCAATGCGGCTCTCAAACAGTTGGCCCCGGGAGGCCGCTTGGTGTACTCCACCTGCTCGCTCGAGCCGGAGGAGAACGAAGAGGTGTCGGAGCAGGTTCCGGATGACGTCTCCCGCGTTCCTGTGGCCGGTTTGCTCGGCGGCCTTCCCGGGCTGCGCGTTCAGCCCGAGTCCGTGATCCGGGATGGCGCACTGCGCACTTTGCCTGGTCTCCATCCCTGTGACGGGTTCTACGCCGTGGTGTTGGAACGGTAGCTACCGGGGAGCCAGAGTAACGCGAATGGCCTCTCCGCGGGCGATGCGGTGTCCAGGCTGTGGACTTTGGCTGAGAATCACGGAGCTGGAGCTGACCGGTTCCGGTGACGCGGGTACATCGAACGAGGGATCGAGTGGGTTGGGCGGAGGAGGAGCGGAGGTCGCCGGACCAGCGCCCGGAGAGGGATCCTCGGCCGGAGCTGCCACTCGCTCCTGTGCGCTTGAAATGTGGAGTCCGACAGTGGCCAGGCGTGTCGAGGCTGCTCCGAGAGACAGTCCGACGATGGCGGGCATGACATAGGAGGCGCGCTCCGCCGCGTCCTCCGGGTCGGAGACGAGAAGCGAGACGTTCGGGCCCGTAAGGCTGTTGCTGTTAGGTGGCGGCGACTGCGCGAGAATGATGCCGGCCGGGGCAGGAGCCGGAAGATGTGCGATGGCTCCGACCTCGAGTTGCAGGCGGCGCAGGATTAGAGAGGCAGGCCGCTCGCTCTGGCCGGTCACGTCGGGTACGTCGAGGTGCTGGCCTCCGAGCGACTCGGTGACCCTGATCTGCCAGCCTCGTCGTACGCGTGAGCCAGCCGAGGGAAGCTGGGAAAGCACCCGGTTGGGCGGCACTGCCGACGAGAAGAAGCGGTTTTCGACCGACAGGCTGAGGCCCAACTTCTTGACGGCAGCGGCGGCATCGCTATCGGAGAGCCCGCTCAGGTTCGGCACCGCGACCTCGCGCCCGTGAATGGCGATCCGCATCGTCGCAAAGGCGCAGAGGAGCACCACAAACGCCAGGGCGAGGCTGGCGGTAGAAAACTTGAGAGTACGGAGGATTGCGCGCTTCATCTCCTGAATAGCATAGCGGAGGCTGATTCGCGCAGCTTGAGGACTAGACTTTATTAAGGAGATCGAAGAAATCTGCATCTGGAATGGCCATGCACTTGCTTCCACCAGGTCGTAGCGAGAAACTACTGCGCTCTAACGCCGGTTGTCCGTTGCGGGCTCAGGGTGGATAAGGAGGCGGGAAACTTCGGGGGCTCTCAGCTTGAAGGCATGTTCAAGTCGGGTAATGACCTGGTGAACCTGTACCATCGGAAGCTCGTCCCGAAGAGTGCAGTGGCAGTTTACCTGGACGCGATCGTGGTGACGCGAAACCAGAATGTCGTGGATGTCAAGGATCTCCGGGAAGCTCCAGGCAACCTCCCGCAGGGTGTGGCGCAACGCTTGTGCCTCACGATCCTGTTCGAGGGACTCTGGGCTTTCTATGGTCGCCGGTTCGCTCTCGATATGGGTGAGAATGGCGGCGATGCTGGGAACCTCTTTGCGAATTTCGGCTTCGAGCCGGGTCACGATGTCGTGCGCATCGCGGAGCGGAAGCTGCTCGTTGAGTTCGAGGTGCAGCTCTAAATGGAGCGCACCGTTGTATTGCTGGAAGGAGACGTCATGGATCGAAAGGTTAGCGCGGGCGGCGACGGCACGGACGCGATCGTGGGAGCTTTCTTCGAGGGTTGCGGTCGGCACGGAGTGGACGACGACGTCGGCCTCGGGCAGGACGCGCCGGATGGCCGAGGTGGCGGCGGAGGTGATCTGCTCTGAACGCTGGAACGTCAGCGTACGGGGCATGGCGAGCGTAACGTCCGCGAAGAAGCTCGATCCGGAGCGCCGCGTGCGAAGACGATCGACCGAGAGCACACCTTCGATCCTTCCGAGATCGTGGATGAGCTTGCGGCGGGTCTGAGCGGCGGTTGCCCCTTCGTGGGCCGGCGTCGCGTCCAGCAGAGTGTCGGCCGTGCGGCGTGCCAACGACCAGGAAACCCGAATCACGATGCCGGCCACGATCAACGCTGCAAAGGGGTCGGCGAGTTCGAGTGCAGGCAGGTGCAATCGCTCGCCGCATTGTGTGGCGGCGAGACCGATCAGGACCGCAAGGGAGGCCCAAAGGTCTGTCCCGAAGTGGACGGCGTCGGCGGCCAGGGCATCGGAGTGCTGCTCCTCTGCGACCTTGCGCAGGTTGCGCGAACGAGTGTAGTCAACCGCGATGGAGAGGAGCAGGACAAGAAAAGGCCAGATCGAAAGTGAAAGCGCAAGATGCTTCCGGTGGAGAATGCGGGATACGGCTTCAAAGATGATCCAGACGGAGGAAGCCAGCATAAGGCCGGTTTCAAGAAAGGCGGAAAGTGACTCGATCTTGCCGTGGCCGTAGTTGTGTTCGTCGTCGGCGGGACGGTCAGCGGCGTGGACTGAGAACAAGGTGATGGCAGCTGCTACGAGGTCGATGGCGGAGTGTGCAGCCTCGGAGAGCATGCCGAGCGAGCCGGTCAGGACGCCGGTGAGAAGCTTGAGGGAGGTAATGAAGAAAGCCGCAACGACGGAGAGCAGAGCGGCAGAGTGCTTCGCGTTGGAGCGTCCGGAAAGAGGTGCAGGTGTGGCTGAGGTGGCCGGAGAAGTAAGTTTCGGTTCTGTGGCCGCCTGGCTCATAGCCTCGATGCTACTCGTTCCCCGAAGCCGATGCATTGAAATCCGTGGGCTGAGGGAGCTGGTTTGGAAGGAGGCGGCGCAGATAAAGCATAATTGCAGCGCCTAGAAGCATAGGGAGAGCCATGGTCATCAGGCCGCGTTGATAGCTGCCGGTGAGGTCGCGCATGAAGCCCATCCAGTAAGGTCCGATAAAGCCTCCGGTGACCCCGATGGCTCCGATGAGGGCAAAGCCAACGGCTGCGGCGCGACCCTGAAGGTAGCTTGCGGGCAAAGACCAGAGCGGCCCCTGCATGCCATTGAAGCCAATGACGATCAGGGCGAAGGCGAGGACGACCACAGGAGGGGAACTGGTCCAACCGCACAGAAGGAAGCCGGCGGACATGAGGAGCGCGGCCGGAACGATGACTCCGTGCCGGTTCAGAGTGCGATCGGAGTAGATGCCCCCCAGCAGCATTGCGGCCGCGCCGAGCAGACCAGTGGCGGCAATCAGGAAGCCTACCCGTGAGGCACCGAGATGGGTCGCGGATTGGAGAATAGCCGGCGCGGAGAAGGTGTACGCATAAAGGCTGACAAGGTTCAGGAAGGAAAAGGTGGCGAAGAGCCAGACCCGGCGGTCCCGGAGAGCATCGACGAGCGAACCTCCGTGGGCTGAACCCGCAGGATTCTCGAGGCGTCCCAGGATGGCTTGCCGCTCGTCGGCAGTAAGCCAGGACGCCTGGGCAGGACCGTCGGGAAGAAGCGTGAAGAACACAACGCCGAGAAGCACCGCGGGCAGACCCTCCACCAGGAACAGCCACTGCCACCCGGCGAGCCCCCAGCGGCCCTGCAGGTGCAAAAGTGCTCCCGCAAGCGCTCCCATAACGGTGGAACTGAGAGGAAGTGCAATGTAGAAGCGAGTAACCGTGCGGGCGCGCCACTCCGGAGGAAACCACTGCATGAGGTAGAAGACCACTCCCGGGAAGAAACCAGCTTCTGCGGCCCCCAGAAGCAGACGCATGGCGTAAAAGTGGAGCGGAGTGCGGATGAAAAGCATGCCCATGGCGAGGATGCCCCAGCTGACCATGATGCGGGAGAGCCAACGCCGGGCACCAAATCGGTAGAGGAGGAGATTCGACGGAACTTCAACGAGGGCGTAGCTGAGGAAGAAAAGACCTGCGCCAAGACCATAGGTAGTCTCGCTGAAGTGCAGGTCGCGGTTCATCTGCAGGGCAGCGAAGCTGATGTTCACGCGATCCATGTATGCGACGCAGTAACCAAGGGCGATCAGCGGGATGAGGCGAAGCGAGGCTTTTCTGAGGGCTCGACGCTCAGTTTCCGTAGACTGCGGCTGCGACATGTGTGCAGGCAAGCGCGAAACCTCATTCCTGGACGGATGGATGACTGGAAGGTAACACGTCCTCGCAGCAACGATTAGAGCTTCGTCGCGCGGTAGAGTCCAGCGACCCCGAGGGTGTAACTGGTCCAGGTAGCCTCGCGAAAACCGGCGGCTCGGATCATCTGGAGCATGCGCGGAGGGCGGGGGAAGCGTTCGACGGAGGCAGGCAGGTACCGGTAGGCGTCCGCGCTTGAGAGCAGGGCGCCGACGCGGGGGAGAATCCTTTGGAAGTAAAGGTTGTAGAGAACGCCGACGAGTCCCGACGGCTGGTTGCAGTCAAGAATGGCGATCTGGCCGCCGGGCTTGAGCACACGGTAGAGTTCGGCCAGGCCATCTTCGTAACTGGCGAGATTGCGGAAGCCAAACGCGGAGGATATCAGGTCCAGCGAAAGCGAGGGGAGGGGAAGATGTAAGGCATCAGCTTCAAGCGCCAAGACATTCTTTCTGATGAACTTACGCCACCCTTTCGTAAGCATGTTATGGGAGAAATCCACAGCCAGCAGAGGTGCTGTGGAGGATGTGGAAGGACGCCGCCTGAGCAGGGCAAGCGTCATGTCCCCGGTGCCGCAGCAGAGGTCGAGGACCGCGGCTTCGGGCTTGGCGAGGAGGTGCCTGAGCGAGCGTGCTGTTCGCCACCACCACCACCGATCGATTCCGGCCGACAGCAGGTGGTTCATCAGGTCGTAGCGAGAAGCGATCTGATCGAACATCTGCTGGACATCCGCGGCAGGTTGGATGGCTCCGGTCGCTGGAGTCGTCGGCTGCGAGCTTGAGGAGGCGGTCATGCGTTCGGTCCGCCAACCTGGCGCACATCGCGAAGCATGGCTTCGGCGGCGGCAAGCAGTTCGGCCTCGGTCACATCGTAGACGACCTCGACTGAGCCGATACCCGTCGGCAGAACGAAAGCTCGGCGGCCACTGCGGTTCTTTTTGTCGGAGGCGGTCAGCTGAACGAGTTCAGAGGCGGAAGCGCGAAAGCGGGGGAGTGGTCCGTAGGCCTGGATCAAGTTCGTCATCGCGCCAAACTGCTTGGCGGTGATCGACCGGCGGGCAAGTCCGAGATGCAGGGCTGCAATCGACCCCCAGGCGATGGCCTCGCCATGAAGCAGGCGCTTGTAGCCGGTGGCGGCTTCAATGGCGTGTCCGAGGGTGTGGCCGAAGTTGAGGGTCATGCGCAGGCCGGATTCGCGTTCATCCCGGGTAACAACGGCAGCTTTGACCCGGATCGAAGCGACAATAATCCGGGCCAGGGTAGAGGTATCTGCCGAGCATGCAAGCTCTTTCTTTGCCAACATATAGGAAAAAAGCTTGCGGTCCTGGATGAGGGCAGCTTTGATGGATTCCTGGAGGCCGGCGCGAAGCTCCCGAGGAGGCAGAGTCGAGAGCAGATCGATGTCGGCGAACACGGCCCGGGGATGGTGAAAGCTGCCGACTAGGTTCTTACCCGCCGCAAGATTCACCCCGGTCTTGCCGCCGATGGAAGAGTCGACCTGGGCGAGAAGGGTGGTGGGCACCTGCACATAGGGAATGCCGCGCATGTAAATGGCAGCCAGGAAACCGGTCATGTCGCCGATCACGCCTCCGCCAAACGCAATGAGCAGCGTGTCGCGGTCGGCCCCGGCCTCGGCGAGTTGCTCAGCGAGCGACTCGACGGAAGAGAGGCGCTTATGCTGTTCGCCCGGGGGTAGAAACAGCACAGTCGGACTTTGCGCTTCGGGAAAGGAGGTGCGGACCTGCTTGGACCAGAGTTTCCAGATCTTCGGCGAAGTGACGAGAACAGGCCGGAAGGGCTTGCCTTGGGCGAGAGCCAGGAGACGGGGGTGCAGAGTCTGGAGCAGCCCGCGGCCGACGGTGATGTCGTAGGTTGCGGACGGGGTGGCGAGCGAGATGATTTGGGCGGGGGCTGACACCTGTCTCATGCTATCGCAGAGCCTGGCGCGCCTGTCGAAGAGATGAAAGGAGTTGGCGTTCTCGCGTGGGCGGGCGAGACATGCGGAGTAGCATTTGCCTATGGGTTCTTACGATTTCCTGGTTGTGGGTGGAGGCATTGCCGGACTGAGCGCGGTGATTCGATTGGCGAAGCAGGGTCGGGTGCTGTGCGTGACCAAGGAGTCGCTGGCGGAGTCGAACACCAGCTATGCGCAAGGTGGGATCGCGGTGGCGATGGGCGGTGAGGCGGATGTGGGGGTGCATCTTTTCTATAGGGTGGGTGCTGGGTATTGTATTGTAGATTGTTCGTCGGCGGCGACG
>CAXTQE010000026.1:0-22088 GCA_964246225.1 uncultured Acidobacteriaceae bacterium
CTGAAAACCCATCCCGAGCAGGTGAACGTGCGCCGGCCGGACTTCTTGCAGGAACGCGAGGACCCTCCCATGAGACATACCGGCCTTCTTCATGGGGAGTGCGGGAGACATCGGCACGCCGGCGACATCCAGAGCGAGCTGGAAGAAGGTCTCCGGTGTGAGCGCACCTGTCTGCACAGGGATAAGCAACCGCGCCCCCGTTCTAGCCAGCCTTTCAAGCTGTTGCCGGTAGCGCGCCAGCAGGATAAGCGTGTGCTCCTGATCTGCAACGCGGTCGGGCACCACGACGCTGAGATTGGAACCCTGCCGCTCCGCAAGCAGTTGGTAAAGGGAAAGCCGCTTGCTCCACCCCTGATGAGAGATGGGGCGGATAACCACCAGACCAGCGGCTGTAAAGGCGACCTCGGAGAACGCCCCGCTGTCGGCAAATAGAGGAAGCTCGGACCGTTGCAGTTCCGCAATCGCTTCTCCCCGCACGTGCCCAGCCGAGAAGCCCACTGGTATGCGCGCAAGAGAAAAGCCCCGGATCTCGCGCGCCTCATTCACTCCAGAGGCAAACACAAGAACACGGGGCGGAAGCTGCGCACGGCCCACGTCGAACAGAGTGGGTTCCATGTGGAGTCCTGGCTTAGTGATCGTTTAGGTTTAGTACATCGTTGCAAGTCTGGCGCATTGCCGCGCTTGCAGCTCAACTTCCGCTAACCGCGTTTCTTGGGAGTAATGCCCGCCGTCCGTTGATCGATGAGTGCTTTGGCTTATTGGCATCCGGCCGGGCAGGTTGGTTGGGTATGCCGATCGCCGACTTTCCAGATATTTATTGCGCCGTGGCGGTGTGCGGCCTGGTTGTTGCTCTCCCTTTGCATCTAACAACTACGATAAGCACGAAGGATCGTTCTCGCACGGGATTCACTCCCGTTCTTGAAATCAGCAAGGCTTTGCCATGATCCCTTTCGACCCTGCTCACCGTGCGGTACATTACCCGGACGACCGTAGATTTCGGGTATGGATCCGTCCCCGGGTACTGCTCCTGCTGGCGGCACTCTGTTTAGGCCCGGTTCTTCTGGCGTGGTTACAGCATGCGCTGTTTGGATTGCCGCACCTGGCTCCTACGGAGGCGTCTAATCAAGGCACGCCGAGCGGACCGCATGGGTTTCCATTCTGGATTCGCTGGTCTCACTTCTTCGACCTTTTCTTTCTCTTCATGCTCATTCGCAGCGGCCTTTCGATCCTGATGGACCATCCTCGTCTGTACTGGAACGACGGCTGCACCCCCGGCACCGAGTGGATTCTCTTCACGCCGTTGCGCGTGCCCACCGACCGGGTCTGGACAGCAAAGGACGATGCCCGCTACATCTCGCCCGTGGTGGGGACGCCGGGCTACCGTCACACGGTGGGAGTGGCGCGAAGCTGGCACTTCATCACTGTCTATGGCTTCATCCTCACGGGTGTCTTCTTCGTCGGAGGCTTGTTCACCAGCGAGCAGTGGCACAGGCTGGTGCCGACTTCTCCTGCCGTCTTCGTGCAAGCCTGGAATACGTTCGTGGATTACGCAAACTTCCACTTCCCTCCTGAACCGGACGGCTTCTATGGCTACAATGCCTTACAACAATTGGCTTACTTCGCCACGATCTTCTTTATGGCGCCGCTATCGATTCTGACCGGCATGGCGATGTCTCCCGCGCTGGTCAATCGCTGGCCCGCCTACACGCGCCTCTTTGGTGGGCGTCAGGGAGCACGCTCCATTCACTTCCTCGTGCTGATCGGGTTCATCGGCTTTGTGGTAGTCCACGTTGGTCTGGTGGTGCTGACCGGCTTCAAGCGGAACATGAATCACATCGTGCTTGGCACGGACGATCTGAAGCCTGCCGGCATGATCCTGGGGCTGCTTGGGATTGCAGCCGTGGTTCTTAGCTGGGTTGTTGCTCACTACATCTCGTGGTTCTTTCCGCGTGGATTGCAACACATCCAGAAAGCCATTACGAGGCCGGCCAAGCTGGTAACGCTGGACCGTCTCGTTCCGAAGCAACACTACACACGTGACCACATCTCACCTCACTTCTGGCCCAACGGCAAGATGCCGGAACGGGAAGACTGGAAGCAGCTTGCCAGCGACAACTTCAAAGGCTATCGCTTAAAGGTGGGCGGTCTGGTGGAGAACCCGGTCGAGCTGTCGCTTGAGGATCTTCGAGCGCTCGGCACGGAAGAGAACATCACGATGCACCACTGCATCCAGGGCTGGTCCGGTATCGCTGAATGGGGAGGCGTCTCGATGAAGCGGTTGATCGAGCACGTCAAACCATTGCCCTACGCCCGGGTCGTTGCGTTCTACTCGTTCGGGGAAACACTCTACGGCGGCCCCTACTACGACACCCAGGACATCTACAACGCAAGCAAGCCCGAATGCGTGCTTGCCTTCGATATGAACGGCGCGCCCCTGTCCGAGGTCTACGGTGCCCCGCTTCGACTCCGTGTGGAGAACCAGCTTGGCTACAAGATGGTGAAGTGGATTGAAAGAATCGAGTTCGTGGAATCGGAGAAGCTGCTCGGCGAGGGGGAGGGCGGTGCCAACGAAGATGCGGAATATTTCGACCTGCTGCCAAACATCTAAGTGCGTACTCCTTCGAGCACCTCTAGGGTCTCGAGAAGTCGAAATAAAAGGAGGAACTCCGGTCAGGGAGGCTCGGGTTCCAGCCCAATGCAGTCGTTAACCGCATTCCTCAGACGCTGCTTACAGCCAAGATAACGCTCCGTCGTCTGGACGGACACGTGTCCGAGGAGAAATTGTATCTGCTCGAGTTCCCCGCCCGCCTGATGACACAGACGTGCGCATGTCCGACGAAGGTCGTGAGGAGCGACAGGACCAAAGCCGCAATCTGAAGCTGCCTGTCTCACGATCGAATAGATGACCTTTGCGGTAAACCCGCTACCCCAAACCTTGCCTGTCTTAGCCACAGAACGGAACAGTGTGCCACTAGCTAGATTTGCAGACTTCAACCAAGCATCTACGGTCACCTTGACCCATCCCGGTACCGGAACCGTTCGCACGTGACCGCCTTTGCCAACCAGGTCCGCTAGGATCCAGTGATCTTCCCGGAGCTGCAAGTCTTCAATTCTGACACTCACGATTTCAGCCCGGCGCAAGCCACACCCGATAAGCATCGCAAGAACGGCTCGATTTCGCACGTTCCGGAGCTCCAGCCCGACAGGCGCTGAGATGAGGGTCTTGCCTTGCTCGGCAGAGAGCCAGTTTCCAACTCGGACGCCCAACCGCTTTGCACCCTTCACCCTTCGTATTCCCGCAGCCAGGTCGGCGCTGAGGAGCCCGCAGTCAGACGCTTCGTAGGCCAGTCTGCGAACCGCTGCTAGCCTCAAATTGATTGTCGCCGGGGCGTACCGCCGCTGTTCCAGCGATATCCGGTACCTGGTCACGACTGTTTTATTGAACGCCAAACGTGGTTCAGAGCAATACCAGTCAATGAAGTCCCGGATGGCATGTTCGTAGGACCGTCGCGAACTCGAAGACGCAAGACTGTTTAGAACAGCGGATTTGGACTGTTCGAGGTCGGGCAGCTTCAGAATAGTCTTGGGGGTATGCCTCTTTATAGTTCTCTTCGTCGCACGGCCTCCCAGCCGTGGAAGAAAGACGAAGCGTACCTGCTCCTGACCCATACTGCCGTCTCATCACCTATGCGACGCCTGCGGTGAAAGTCAAGCGCTCAATCATCGTTTATCGCTCTGTACCCTTGTTCTCCTTTGATAAGCCTGAGCGTAAGAAGTGTTGCGGGAAGCAGGAAGGCCAGTGAGCCCAAGACCCACATGATGACTGCTCCTAAAACCTGATCGTCTAACGGGTCAGTGTGGAATGGGTTGGGCTCCGCAAGGTAGAACCCGTACAGGGGCCGGTCGCAAAATGCGAGGAAGGCGGAAAGCATAGTGTTGACGATATCGGCAGAGACCAGGTAGACGAGGATGCCCCAGCCCAGCCGGTGCCGCGTTGCGGGCCAGGGCTGGATGAGGCAGGACCAGAAGAGAAGAGACGACGCGAGAAAGCAGAGATGCTCGACTGCGTGCCAGTTTTCATGCTCGAGGGCGAAATCGTAGGCCTGCGGGATGTGCCAGGCGAGGAACGTTCCGTTCATCAGGATCCAGGCTGCGAGAGGACGGTTGAGCGTGTGTCCCAGAGAGCGGGCGATGGGTAGACGCAGGATGGGTGCGACGATCCGGCGAGTGACCGGGCGGGGAAGTCCGCGCAGGAACGGGACGACCGGCAAGCCAAGCAGCAGCAGCGGTGGCACAGCGGACATCAACAGCAGGTGCTCGACCATGTGGGCGCTGAGCAGAGCATCGGCGAAACCGTCCATGGGCGAGGCGATCGCGAGCCAGAGAACGGCGAGGCCGCCAAGGAAGGACAGCAGGCGAGCCACAGTGAAGAGCGCGGGACGGGTTCGCCGTATGAGCAGCCAGCCACGCACGTAGACCGCGGCTGTGCACAGGATTGCGGCCGTGAGCCCCCAGGGAAGCCGCCATTCTTTGAAGATCGTTTCCACGGCCTGCATGCGTTAGCGAGTGCCTTTGGATGCGGGGGGCAGATTCGTCGGGAACGGGTCATTCGCTTCTGTGAGGTGCCGCGAGGCGTTGGTTGCGGGCGGCAGGTCGTAGTCGCCGCGAAGGGTGGTCAGGAAACTTAGCAGGGCTTTGGTTTCCGAAGGGTTGAGCGCGTTGCCGTAGGCCGGCATGTTGCCGCCGCCCTGCAATACCTGGCGAATGATCTGGTCTTCTGTCATGCGGGTGGAGATGGAGTCCAGAGCTGGACCTCTCATTCCGCCAAGGTGGTCGAGCGAGTGGCAGTTGCGGCACTGCTTGTTCTGCAACACCAGCGCTCCCTGCCGCTCGAGCGGGGTGCGGTCGTGCAGGTACTTTGGCGGAACGGGATCGCTCGTCCAGGCGTTCATGATGGGGCTCCAGGGCGTGTAGGTGCCGAGCCGCGTAAAGACGCCAAGAGTCACCGCAATGACCGCGACCATGAGCACCGCGACCGGTCTGCGGCTCCAGTGGCGCTCGCCCTGGCTGGCGAAGAGCGGCAGCAGCAGCATGGCCGCGATGCCGAGAACAGGCGCAACCAGCATGACCGGAGTTTCAATTGCCGGCGGCAGAAACGCTAGGACGGAGTAGATCCAGAGAAAGGCGAAGTCGGGCTTGGGCGCGGTCTGGATGATGGTTGGGTCGGGTGGTCCGCCGGGGCCGAAAGGGCCGAAGAAGAAGGCGCAGGCCATGACGGAAAGAACGATGGCGGCCGCAAAGACGGCATCTTTCCATGCGGCATCGGGGACAAAGGGGATGCCGGTTTTTTCGGTGAGCTCCTGGTATTCGCGGACGTAGGTTCTCTTGCTGACGAGCCTTCCCGGCATGGGCCACTCGCTCACCCCGTGGTAGAGGGTTTGCCAGACGTGAATCCCGACCCCGCCAAGCAGCAGCCCGGGCACGATGAAGACATGCAGCGCAAAAAAGCGCGACACGGTCGGGCCGCCGATGATCGGGCCGCCAAGAATAAGGTGGACCAGCGGGGCGCCGATCACGGGAACGCGGCTGGCGATCGAGGCACCGATCCCGAGGCCCCAGTAGGCGTCCTGATCGAAGCGCATGACCTGCCCGGTGAAGGCCATGCCGAGCGTCAGCAACAGGAGCCCGACGCCGATGATCCAGGTGAGCTCGCGCGGGAACTTGAACGCCCCGAACAGGAAGACCTGCACCATGTGGATCAGCACGATGGCAATCATGAAGTCCGACCCCCAGCCGTGAATCGCGCGCAGATACCAGCCGAGCGGGATGCTGTGGTTCAGGATTTGCAGGCTTCCGTAGGCGTCGTTTCCGGTGGGGGTGTAGACCAGCGCGAGTAGGATGCCGGTGAAGACCTGCAGCATCAGCAGGACGGTTGCGGCGCTGCCGAAGACGTACCACCAGCTGGCATTGCTCGACGGCGTTTTGTGTTCGGCGGCGGTGACGAGCGGCTTGATGAGGCCGAGACGGAACTCCAACCATGAGTAGCTCTTGATGCCGATGGCCAGGCCACGATCTTTCAGATTCTTCAGGCTGGCCATGCGGACCCCGCTTTCGGACCTGCAGGCTGGATCTGGAGAAGCGGCTTTTCCCCGCAGGAGGCGTGGGTGGCGAGCGTCGGCATGTCGCCCGCGTGGATCATCAGGGAGCCCCCGTCCAGCCTGTGGCGGTACTGGAAAAGGCCGCGTTCCGGTGGGCCGGCAGCTCGTTCTCCGGTCTCGTAGTAGGCGCCGCCGTGGCATGGACAAAGAAAGAGCTTCGACTGCGCAAACCAGCGGACCGGGCATCCGAGGTGGGCGCAGTTGATGGCAAACACCTGGAACTCGTCGCCGGAGATGCGACGGACCCAGCAGGGAATTTTGGCCATCTGTCCGTCGCCGAGGCTCTTGACCGGGCTGACGAAATCGACCAGCGTCGTCTGGCCGGGGGGAAAGCTGCTGACGGAGCCGAGCGGAATCCACGAGCCCGTGTCGTCGTCTTTCTTGAGCGCCGGCCCCAGCAGATAGCCCACGATCGGAACCGCCAACGCCAGGCCGACGGCACCGTTGAGTGCGATCGCTACCTTGAACAGGAACTTGCGGCGCGTATGAGCGGCGGCCTTGCCTTCGGGCGAAAGCTGGTCGTTGCCGGATTCACCAGGATGTTTCAGAAGTTCGCTCATGCGGGGGTCTCCAGGGGTCAGGGGTGCTGCGGGTAGATCTGTCCGGGCGTTGCGGTGCGATGCTGTCGAAGCCAGGCGACGAGGTCGGTAATCTCCGGTGCGGTGAGGGGGTGCGGACCGTCGGAGCGCCAGTCCGGCATGCCTTGCTCGGGCTGTCCGGCGACGATGGTGCTGCGCAGGCCCGCGTCGCTGATCAGCGCGAGGTAGGCCGGGTCGACGAGCGAGCCGTGCTGGCCGCCGGGCGTGGCGACCCCTGCTCCGTCCGCGCCGTGGCAGCGGCCGCAGAAGCTGGTAAATGCCTTCTGTCCCGCGGCCGGATCGCCGGCTCCACTTGCGGTGTAGGCCGGCGTGGGCTGGTCGCCGGTGCCGGCCCACGCCGACATCATGCCCTGGGTAAGGGCGCCTATCTGCTGGTCGGTCAGCATGCCGCCATGGCCCTTGGCGAAGGGTGGCATCAGGGTTCCAGGGACGCCTTCCGCAGTGATGCGTTGCAGGTTGGCGGCGCCGGCGTAGTGGAGGTAGACGGGATTCGCGAGTGAGATGGCGGCACCGTGGCTGCCATGCGCACCGTGGCAGCCGGCACAGTTCCCGGCGTAAAGGGTGGCGAAGTCGATTACCTGGTCGGGACGGGGCACTTCGGCACCGGGCGCGGGATGTCCCGGTGCGTTGCGGCAGCCTATGAAAGCGAGGACTGCCACTGAAGCCATCAATAGGGCGAAGAGCTGCGGCCTCATCAGAAGTTCCCACCCTTCTTGTCTGCGGAATCTCCGGAACGCCCGTGATCGCCGTGAATTCCGGCTCGTACGCCCAGCGGCAAGTCACGGAACTGTGGCGTGCGCACTTTTTCCTGCAGGTTGACGACGAAGCCGCAGACCAGGCCGAACGCAATCTGCGATGCGACAAACCAGAACCAGTCGATGCGCTGGTTCAGGATGGGGCTCACGGTACCCAGCGCGAAGTAGACGATTGCAGTGAAGAAAAGCGGCACCAGGATGCCTGCCGTCAGGATCGGCAGACGCGGAAAGATGGGAAGCACCGCGCCGTAGAGCAGGCCGATCAGCAGACAGATGACACCGTGGATGACCAGCGCCGCGACGAGACCCTGGAGGTGGAACTGACTGAGAAACTCGTTGCTGGAGCCCGCCCAGCTAATGAAGCCGCCTGCAGCAAGCAGATTGGCCGCGTACCAGACGCTGTGATACTTGACAAGCCCATAGAGCGCCGCGGGAACGATCATCGCCGCTCCACCGGCCAGGCCGCCCTTCAGGCCGGTCGTGATCTTGAAACTCTCCACGGGCAGGACCTTGCGGTGCGTCTCGTCGTTTGGCAGGCGAGCCGACATGGTGCGTGCGCTGCTTACGGCAACCGCCTGCGTATGGACCTGGATCGACTCATGCGCTTCGCGCGGCAGCACCTGGCGAAACCAGCCCACGCCCCCTGCCGAAACGAGCAGCAGGCCCAGCACGCCGAGGGCAACGTTGGTGACCATCGCTGTGCCGAGGAGTGCAAAGCCGAGCGCCAGAACCATGGGCCACACGGTGGGCGCGGGCATCGCGACCGTATGCGACTCTCCGTGCTGGCGCTGGGCTTCCGCGAGGTTTTCTTTCAGGGTATCGGCTCTCATCGGCCCACCACGTAGACGACCAGGAACACGACCACCCACACGGCATCGACGAAGTGCCAGTAGTACGAGAGCACGTTGAGCCGTTCCGCATCCTGGTAGGTCATCTGCTTTCGCCAGGAAAAGACAAGGGCAAGACCGAGCAGCGAAAGCCCAATCACGACGTGGGTGGCGTGCAGCCCGACCAGCGAGTAGAAGGTGGTTCCGAACAGATTCGTGCGAATCGTGAGGCCGTGGCCGACGATCAGCCCGTACCACTCCCGCGCGGTGGCGGCGAGAAAGAGCAACCCGAGCGTAACGGTTGCCCCCAGCCAGAGCGTGCACCGCTCGCGCTGCCTGGCACGCAACGCGGAGACCGCCAGGTGCACAGTCAGGCTGCTCGAAAGCAGGCAAACCGTGGCGAAGACGGGCAGCGTGAGCACCTCCCGCGGGGTGGGTCCGCTAAGACTCTTGCCGATGTAAAAGACATAGGCGACCACGAAGATGATGAAGATCGCTGCCTCTGCGACGATCAGGCAGACCATGCCCACGACCCCGCGCGAGGGCAGGACCCATTCTCCGTGAGGCGCTTGCGTCAGAACTGCGGGTACTGCAACTGCGTCAGTCATAGGGCAGAGGCTCCGTTACATCTCGTAATTGCTGTCGGTGTCGTCCGGATGCTTGAGGTCCCAGAGCGGCCTGCGGCTGCCGACGCTGGGCACGGTGGCGAAATTGTAGCTGTGCGGTGGCGAGGCGGTTGCCCACTCAAGCGTCCACGCGTCCCAGGGGTCGGGACCGGAAACGGCGCCTTTAAAGGCAGCCCAGACGAGGTTGTAGACAAAGATCAGCGTACCGACCGCCTGAAAGACTGCGCCGCTCGAGACGATCATGTTCCACATCGCCCAGCCCCGGTCGGCCTCGTAGGTGTACACGCGGCGCGGCATTCCTTCAAGGCCGGGGATATGCATGAAGTCGAACGTGAGGTGGAAGCCGATCAGGAAGATCCAGAAGTGCCACTTGCCGAGCTTCTCGCTGAGCAGGCGACCGGTCATCTTCGGGTACCAGTAGTAGATGGCCGAGAAGATCATGAAGAGGATTGCACCGACCAGCACGTAATGAAAGTGAGCGACGACGAAGTAGGAGTTTCCGAGCTGCCAGTCGAAGGGAGCGACCGAAAGCATGATGCCGGTAAGGCCGGCGAGAAGGAACTGGAAGAGAAAGCCGGCGGCGAACATCATGGAAGCGGTGAAGTGGATTTTGCCGCCCCACAGGGTGGCCAGCCAATTGAAGATCTTGATGCCGGTTGGCACGGCGATCACCATGGTCGCGAAGGTGAAAAAGGCGTTCGCCCCTGCGCCCAGCCCTACGGTGAACATATGGTGCGCCCACACGCTCAGGCTGATGAAGCCGATGGCAATCGTCGCCGCGACCATGGCCGGGTAGCCGAAGATCGCCTTGCGCGAGAAGACCGGAATAATCTCGTTTGCAAACGCGAACGCCGGCAGCACCAGCACGTAAACCTCGGGATGTCCGAAGATCCAGAAGAAGTGCATCCACAGCACGGCTGAGCCACCCGCCTGCGTATCGAAAAAATGCGAGCCCAGGTAACGGTCGAGCATCAACATGATCTGCGCGGCGGTAAGCGGGCTGACGACGACGAGGATCATGCAGGCATCCACAAAGTAGAGCCACACCAGCAGCGGCATGCGCGAAAGCTTCATTCCGGGACAACGCATGCAGAGCGTAGTGGTCACCATGTTGACCGCAACCCCGACCGAGCCGATGCCGCTGAGGAGGATGGAGATGGTCCAGTAATCCGTACTGTGCCCCGGAGAAAAGGCTTTTGCGGTCAGCGGCGCGTAAGCGAACCAGCCCACGTCCGGAGCCGTACCCGCACCGTACAATCCGTCTCCACCCAGGAAGCTGAAATAAAGCAGCAGCCCTCCAAAAGCTGAAATCCAGAAGGAGAATGCGTTCAATCTTGGAAAGGCCATGTCACGCGCACCGAGCATGAGCGGAATCAGGTAGTTGCCGAAGCCGAGCAGAATCGGCATGCCCACGAAGAAAACCATCGTGGTGCCG
Organism: uncultured Acidobacteriaceae bacterium; assembly: GCA_964246225.1. Classification (GTDB taxonomy): domain Bacteria; phylum Acidobacteriota; class Terriglobia; order Terriglobales; family Acidobacteriaceae; genus Edaphobacter. Next base: position 10,401 of record CAXTQE010000026.1, read on the forward strand.
TGCATGGTAAACAGGCGATTGTACGTCTGCGGGCTGACGAAGGTGTTGTTCGGAATGGCCAGCTGAACCCGGATCAGCAGCGCTTCGAAACCGGCGATGATCAGGAACAGGAGGCCATACCCGATATACATCAGGCCGAGCCTCTTATGATCCACCGTGGTGACCCAGCCATGCAGCACTTCCAGCAGCAATCGCGACCGGGAGCGTTCGGCTGTTTCATCTAAGACTGCATTCATTGGAGCTTGCGTCGCCATGGTTCTCCCTTCCTATTTCAGCGTGCCCAGGTAGTAAGTCACGGTGTCGAGATCGTGAGCGTTGAGGTGCATCGGCGGCATCAGCGCGCCGGGCTTGAAGTGCGCGGGATTGTCGACAAAGCTGCGAACATTAGCCGGGTTGTTCGGCACCGAGCCGGAAGCCAGCGTGTCGCGGCTGGCAAAGTGGGTCAAGTCGGGTCCGAAACGGCCCGTTGCGATCGTCCCCCGGACCGTGTGACAGCTGATGCAGGCGTTGCCCTCAAAAACAGCACGGCCTTCGGCTGCGGCGGGTTCCTGTCGCGAAGGCTGTTGCTGTTGCGTGATCCATGCCGCAAATTGCTGCGGCGTATCGGCGTACACGCGGATCAACATCTTGGCGTGCTGCGCGCCGCAGTACTGGGCGCATTGGCCCAGATAGAGTCCCGACTCCTGCGGGTCCATCCAGATCACGTTGACCTTGTTCGGAATCAAATCGCGCTTGCCGGCGAGTCGCGGCACCCAGAAGCTATGGTCGGTGTCGGCTGAAGACATCATCAGGTAAGTGGGAGCCGGGTGAGACGGTGCGCTTACCGGAATGTGCAGCTCGTTGGCCGTAACGAAGCCCTGCGCGGGATAGCTGTACTCCCACCAGAACTGATGCCCGATCACAGTGACATTCAGCGCTTCAGCAGGCTTGCGGGCGTGCTCATTGGCGAAGATGACGCGCGCCGTCGCCAGAAAAAGCATCACGACGATGAGGATTGGAATGACTGTCCAGGAGAGTTCAATCTGGTTGCTGCCATAAATCTGCGCGGGCTCCTGGCCGGCCTGGGCGTCCGCGGGGCGATGGCGATATTTCAGCATCGCGTACAGCAGCAGTCCGCCAACGACCAGAAAAATACCGCCGACGATGCCGAACACAAGCAGAGAAAGACCGTAGATGGAACGCGCGGGTGTGGCTGCGGGCGAGAAGATAGTCGTCGGCGACAAAAGGCTGAACAAAAGACTTCCTACGCTTGTGAGCGAGCTTGCATCTTGGGGCATGTCGCTCCAATTCAGGTTTGTCTTGAAAGGCACAGCTAGGCCCTGGATTTCAGGTGAACGGTGCGCGCTGGCTGGCCTTCGATACGCACCAGAAGGTTCTTCCACGACGCAGGCAGGATCAATTTCATAACGTGGCGCTCAAGCACGGGAGCTGCCGTCGACACCGTTACTTCGGGAGCGTCGTCGGTGCTCCAGTGGACGGTGGCGGGCTCGTTGAAAGCCATCCGGAGGGCCTTGCCAAGAGTCACCCACGTGCGCTGCGCGTGCTCGGTCCAGATCTCGAAGCCTGCGGTGTGGTGCCCGTTCTGGTAGCGTTCTACGGTCTGCGGCGGCACGTCGTACACCTTGCCATCCTGCACGGATCGGAGCAGTTTCACGTACTCTGCGTGCGCCCACGCAAGAGGCATGCCAGAACCGGCAGGGTGGCCGTTGAACAGTTGATGCTCAACGATATCGGCAGCATCCCAAACCTGTTCAGGAATCATGCCGCAGGCGCTGGTCTGGCGTGAGATGACACGGAGCAGCTCGGTAGCAACCGCAGCTCTGCCGGCAGCAATCTCGAAATGTCCGCGCTCACCGGCAAGCAGTGGCCAGCAGCGCCCGATGCCCTTGCCGTTATAGGGGGCCCCGTCCGCATGCTCGCCATAACCGTCGTCTGTCGAGCGCGTCCAACCGGGGCCCGTGGAGAGCTCTTTCTTCAGTTCGCCGTCGATAACCTTTGCCGTGGCGATCATGCGCGGATCGTCGGCTGCGCGAAGACCGTAGCGGGTGAGAGCCAGAGCGTCCGGACTGACGATCTCGACAGCCTTGTGTTTGCCGGCGGGTGGCGTGTGATTGCCCAGCTGGATCTCGAGGCTACCGAGTTCGCCGTCTTCAATAATCTGAGGCGGCGCAATCCGCAGATAATAGCCTTCAACGCCGTACTTGGCGCAGAGGTCTGTGCCGGTGGCGTACAGGTACTGGTCGATATGATCGTTCCAGGCATCCGCGGTTTCGCGCAGCAGATAAGCCTCGGCAGGCGCTCCGTTGCAATCGGCAAAGTCGGCGGCCGCGAGCAGTGCCGCAACTTCCACCGCCATGGTGAAGGACGAGTATCCCGGGAGCGCCTCCCACCGGTCCTGCTCCGAACCCGGCCCCATCCGCAGCAGAAACTGCACCGCTTTCAGGATCATCGGCCAGGGATTGTAGCCTTCCAGCTTGCCTTCGCGGCGCAGTTGGTCCGCAAGCAACACCGGCATGGAGATGCCGTCCATCTGGATCGCGCCCCAGTGCATCGTGCCGTCGAGCCACATGTTCTGGCTCCAGCTGCCGTTGCCTTCCTGGGTGCAGGCCAGGTAGAACAAAGCGCGGCGGCCAGCGTCATGGTCTCCGCAGGCCATCAGCCCCATCGCGGTCTCGCACAGATCGCGCGGCCACAGTACGTGGTACGCCCCGGTGTCCTCGTCGCCCTGGGCAAATCCCCACGGGAGCGAAAGGCTGGCAACAAAGGCTCCCGGAAAGCGTTTGGACTCATGGGTGCGCAGGACAGCCGTGCTGATGCGGTACATTTCGTGTGCAGAGCCTTCGGGTGCTTGCATGGATAGCAGGCTCGCCTGCATCTCCTGCCAACCCTGGCTATAACGGTTCCAGCTTTCGTCGAAGTCGCCCAGCACGCCGGCACGCGCCTGTTGCGCAGCCTCGGCAGGCTCAGAGCCAAACGAAATGGCGACGACAAACGGCGTGCTGTCTTTCACCACCAGCTCGCCGCAAAGGGTGACATTTCCCTCCTTTGCAAGGTTGTACTCAGTCGTGAAGCGGCGATTTTGCTTAAGCTGTGCGTAGCCGTCCTCCGCACCGACAAAGCCCGCCACCGCACCGCCGATCGGTACTGAAGCAAACGCGGCCAGGGCGCTGTCGGCGCGGCTGGCAACGAGCATGCGCAGTCCCTTGTACCCGGCCACCCAGGCCGTATTGCCTGCACCCTGATCCGCAAGATGCGGCTCGATATCCAGATAGAGCTTGAGGTCTGAGCCGTCGAGCACAAGAAACTGCACTTCCAGCAGGACCGTGTCGCGCACGGAATGGGTCAGAATCTTTTTCTCAAGTCGATATCGCCCCTGCTTGCACGTGGAGGTGAGCTTGTAGGCCGGAACGCCTTCCGCAAGTTGTTCCGCGTGATGACCCGCATCGAACTGCTCGTCGGAAAAGAATCTTTGCCCGTCGGTGACCAGGAACCGAATACGCCGGGTGTTGGCCTTGTCAATGTCGGGAGAATAGATCTCATTCAGCACACCCTGCCCGAAGGTAAACCACACGCGGCTCCCCAGCCCGGTGGCCGTGCCCACAGCCGTCTTGGCGCTAGAGGTCCAGAGAGCCTTGGTTCCGGGAGCGCCTGGAGCAAGCTTTTGAACGGTGGGTAACGTGCTATCGTGTTTTTCGATGCCTGGCATAGTATTGGGTCCCTGTTTAACAGAAGCAGTGCTGGAGATGAGGTTCTGGTCGGAGATCCAAGATTGATTAATGCTTTTCGGCCTGCTGTGCAGGCTGGCCTGAAGAAAGCGGCACAGGCACGTGGCGGAAGACGCTGTCGAGGATCCAGTCGCTAAGCACGCGTGTGCGCTGCGCGGCACCGGGCATCTTGGCCAGATACACCGCACGCCACATCGCCCACGCCAGCAAACCGGAAAAGTTCATCCCAAAGACACGAGCCACCCCGGTATGGCGACCCACCAGCGCGAGCTCTCCCATGGGCTTGTAGCGAAACGGCTTTGACTGCTGACCATGGAAGGCGGCTACCAGGTTCCTGGCAACCTGTTTGCCTTCCCGTGTAGCATTTTGCGCGGTCGGAGCGTAGGTCCCTTTGCCGTCCGGCTGTGGGATTTCCGCACAGTCCCCAAGGGCCCACACGCCCGGGTACCCGTCCACCTGACAGGCTGTGTTCACCTGCAGGCCATGGTGTTTGCCCTTGGCGGCTGGAAGCGGCTCGATCAGTGGACTTGGCGTCACGCCCGCAGCCCATATCACTGTCCGGGCCACGATCCGTTCACCGCCTTTAAGCTCGACCGCATCTTCAGTCATCTCGGAGACGCTGGCATTGAATTGAAGCTCCACGCCGTGATGCTGGAGTTGTCCTGCGGCATAAGTAGCCAGCTCTTCGCTGAGCTCGGGCAGAAGGCGAGCCTCTGGAGTGACCAGCACAGTGCGCAGCTCGGAACCTTTCAGCGCGGGGAGCAAACGGACGCTTTCGCGCAGAAAATCGTTGATCGCCGCCATCGTTTCCACGCCTGTGAAGCCGCCGCCGGCCACGACAAAGGTCATCCATGCTGCACGTTTGGCTGCATCGGTCTCGGTCGTAGCGCGTTCCAGACACGCTGAAATCCTCTGAAAGATATTGCGCGCATCCGCGAGCGTTTTCATCCCCAGGCAGTGTGCGTCCACCCCGGTAATCCCGTGTGAATTGCTGACGGAGCCCAGTGCAATGACCAGATGATCTCCCGTGAAGCGCTCTGTACCGTTGCCCGGTGAGCCAGCGCCTACCTGTAGATCTACTTCGCGTCGGCCAAGATCGATGGAGGTAACACGTCCCTGCACAAAGCGGATACGAGGCTCGAGCGAACGCAGCGGACTGACAATGTGTGAGGCTTCCAACTCACCACCGGCGGCCTCAGTAAGCATGGGAGTAAACAGCATGTAGTTGTCTTCGCTGAGAAGCAGGATTTCACCGTTTTCCCGATCGGGAAGAAGACGTGCAAGCTCCTGAGCAACACCGGTTCCGGCGAAACCGCCTCCAAGAATCACCACGCGTTTGCCCGCGGCGATCCCCTCGTTTTCCTTTCGCCGGCCTGCACGTTGCAGCACGATTTTCAATGCATACACGCTGGCCGCCGCGGCGCCGACCTCAATCGCGGTGTTCAGAAAAGATTTGTTTGTCGTCCGCTGTACCCTGTCGCGACCCGGGCCGCCGATCACAGACTCCCAGCCATGCGCAGCATCCCGCCATCCACAAAGTGTGTGCTGCCCGTGCAGTAGGAGGCTTCATCGGACGCCAGGAAGACAGCCATACTCGCGATATCTGAAGGTGTTCCCCAACGGTGCAGTGGAATCTCATCCAGAATCTGGTCGTCCAGCTTGCTGTTGGTCTCCACGTCCTTATCGATAGGGGTAAAGACGGCTCCAGGGCCGATGTTGTTGACCGTGATGTTGTGCGGGGCCAATTCCACGGCGATCGTCCGCATCAGCATACGAATGCCGCCTTTGCTGGCGCAATAAGGTGCGTTCGTAGGCATGGGCATATCTTCATGGACGGAAGAGATATTGATGATGCGCCCGCCCTTGCCCTGCGCGATCATCTGTTTGGCGGCAGCCTGCGCCCCAAGGAACGTCCCGAACAGGTTGACGGTGAGGATTTTCTGGAACTCCTCCGCGGGGAAATCGACGAAGGCAATCTTCTTTTCGATCCCTGCGTTGTTGACGATGATGTCGAGCTTGCCGTACTTGTCGACCGTCTGCTTGATGAGGCTGGCCACGTCCGTCGGACTGGAAACGTCGGCATCCACCCCGATAGCGTCGCCGCCGAGCCCAGCAATCTGCTTCAGTGTGTCTTCCGATACCTCGGGCTTGCCGAAGTAGTCCACCACGACCTTTGCGCCTTCTTTTGCAAACGCCAGCGCAATACCTTGGCCAATTCCTGTGGCAGCGCCAGTAACGATGGCGACCTTATCTTTCAATCTCATGGATTGACCTCTCAACGCGAGATGTGCCGCGACATGCCGGAATCAACTGCTCCGGTCGGTCGTAGACGACAGTCTCTTCAAATTGTGCTTGGTAGACTTCGCACTATTCCACGAGTGGTGACGATGGCTCCACACCATAAGTAAGGCGTGCAATGAAACCTGCGGTCGAGCATGGGATGCTCAGAGCACGCCTGACGTTGCGTTTCTCCTGCAGGCGTCCCCGCGGAGGCGATGATAGCCTAGGCATGCCAGCCTCGTTCCGCCCTGCTTTCCAAACGCTTTGCTGTGAGATGAGCTCCACCCTAGAAGGGCCGGATTGCCAACTGCTGACGAAGATGTGCAAGCGCGTGCTAAAAGAACGTCCTGGAGGGCTTTCTCGCACGACTGGCACCTGTACCTCTATGAAGGGGCAGAGCTCGCCATCTTCATGATCTCTGCGTGCGTTTGCACCGTTATTCTCTTCCACCCCGGCTATCCTGCCTTGCGGGTGATTCCAAGTCCAACACTCCGTAGAGTCCTCATGGGGATTGGCATGGGACTCACCGCAGTCCTTATCATCCACTCGCCGATGGGCAAGAGGTCAGGGGCGCATTTCAATCCTGCGATCACCCTTACGTATCTGCGGCTGGGTAAGGTCGCTGTCTGGGATGCCGTCTTTTACGTCGTCTTCCAATTCGCGGGTGGACTGTTTGGAGTCGGAGTCTCGTCGCTTATCCTCGGCAAACGTCTCGCCGATCCGGGCGTGGATTATGCCGTTACCGTTCCAGGCAGGTACGGCACGGCCGCAGCCTTTTTGGCCGAACTGTTTATGGCTGCGCTGCTGATGGGAGTCGTGCTTTGGACGTCCAACCGCCCGCGCATAGCCAGCTACACCAGCTACTGCGTCGGCATTTTGATCGCTTTGTACATCGTGTTGTTCGCGCCAGTCTCAGGGTTCAGCATCAACCCGGCCCGCACCACAGGCTCGGCGGTGTTTGCACACCTGTGGACCGCAGGCTGGGTTTACTTCACCGCTCCGCTGATCGGCATGATGGGCGCCGCGGAGGCTTATCTGCACTTATACGGTCCTGAACGTGTCCTCTGCGCCAAGCTGCACGCCGACCTAAACTACCCTTGTCCCTTTCGCTGTCATTACCCCTCGCATCGTCATCCGGTCTCTTCTGCGGATTGAGCAAGAGGAAAGCGGTGTATTCGGCTTCCCCTGCATCGTACGGACCATGTCTATGCAATATGACGCGATTGTGATCGGCACGGGGGCGGGCGGCGGGACGCTGGCTCTCCATCTCGCTCAAGCCGGCAAGAACATCCTGATCCTGGAGCGCGGCCCCTTCATGCCGCAGGAAAAGCTCAACTGGGACACCTCGGCAGTGTTCCTGGATAATCGTTATCACACCAGGGAGACCTGGCAGGACAAGGATGGGAAAGACCTTCATCCGCAACAGGCTTACTTCGTTGGTGGTCAAACCAAGGTGTATGGCGCGGCCATGTTCCGCATGCGTGCAGAGGACTTCGGCGTCATCCAGCACAAAGGCGGCATTTCGCCCGCATGGCCCATCTCCTACGCCGATATGGAGCCGTATTACACCCAGGCTGAAGAGCTTTTCCACGTCCACGGTGACCTGGGCACCGCCCCCGGCAAGCCAGGCGGCTTTGGCTCATCGTTTGATCCTACCGAGCCGTTTCACTCGAAGCGGTATCCGTATCCGGCATTCTCGAATGAGCCGCGCATGCAGAGCATCGAGGACGATGTACGCAAACTCGGCGTCAATACCTTCCCCATTCCGCTTGGCCTCAAGCGCAATGAGGCAGACCCGCTTGCGTCCGCGTGCATCCGTTGCGATACCTGCGACGGCTACCCCTGCCTCGTCCATGCCAAGTCCGATTCCGACATCAACTGCATCCGCGAGATCATGCACCTGCCGAACGTCACGCTCATGACCAGTTCACGCGTGACACGCCTGATCACCAACGCAGCGGGTACAGCGGTCACTGGCGTGGAAGTCATTCACTCCGGTTCCGGTAAACCGTACGGCAGCGCAGCCCAGCCAACGGATACAAACGCTCCGGCACCCTCGAAAACCGGGCAAACCGCAACCTACACCGCAGGTTTTTTCGCCGTCTGTGCGGGAGCGATCAACTCCGCGGTTCTTCTGCTGGCGTCCGCGAACGACAAGCACCCAACCGGCCTCGCAAACAGCTCCGATCAGGTTGGCCGCAACTTCATGTATCACCAGGCAGACGCGCTGCTTGCGCTCTCGACCCAGCGCAACGAAGACTCCTACACAAAAACTTGGGGAACGAATGACTTCTACTTGAAAGACACCGATCCGGCCTATCCGTTCCCGCTGGGACAGGTCCAGCCGGTAGGCAGCTTCCACTTCGAGATGATGAAAGGTGACGCCCCGCCGCTGACACCCGGTTTCATCCTCGAGGGCATGAAGCATCACGCGGTTCCATGGTGGTTGACCACAGAAGACCTTCCCGCCGCAGAAAATCGTGTCACCCTGCACAACGCAACGCCACTTTCGGTCGATAGCATGCAGCCCGGCCTGGCAGGTGCCCACCCCTCCGGAGACACTGGCCGCACCAACGAGTCGGAACCTGTCACAGACAACGCTCCCCATCGCATCCAGCTCTCCTATACGCCTAACAACGTCGAGTCGTTCGAACGCTTAAAAGATCGCTGGGTAGACGTCTTGAAGAAAGCAGGCCACGCGACAACGCATGTGCCCCTGCACGCTTACTTCAAGAAGCGCATCCCGCTTGAAGGTGTCGGCCATCAAAATGGCACCTGCCGCATGGGCAATGTTCCCGCCACCAGCGTGCTCGACGCGCATTGCAAGGCACACGATCTGGACAATCTGTACGTGGTGGATTCCGCATGCTTCGTATCTGCCAGCGCCGTCAATCCGTCGCTGACCATCATCGCGAACGCAATCCGTGTGTCTGACCACCTACTGCAGGAGCGGCTTGGATAAGCCAAGACTGCCAAGAACTTTCCGCTTTCCACAGCGTGTCTCATGGACAGAAACGAGAGCCGTCGTTTGAGGAGACACGCGGATGTCGCTTTGCGGGTTCGTACGCGTTTGCAACCTGGCCTTGAGACAACCTTCCGTGTACATCCTGATAAGTCGCATTAGCGGAAGTGACGCGGCCCGAGCCGGTCACTAAGGCGTTCGACCCGGCCAAACCTTTCCTTTCTCCGTAGACCATTGATCCTCCTAAGAAAGCCCGGCACGCGGCCGGGCTCCTCGGTTCTGTTGCTTGTGTCAGTGGGTGGAGCGTAATCGGAGCTTCCCGAACCGATGTCCAATGTTAATCAGAAAGCGTCGGATGTCAGGCGAACCGAAGATCTCTGGCCAGCCGAAGATCGCAACTGTTCCTGACAAGAACAGACCAAGTTCCCAAAGAAAAGGATGGGGGAGTCCAACCGCAAGGGCTATGGAGCTCCCGGACGACATAACCACACCAAAGAGTAGGCGGTAGGCAAGGGGCAGCCGTTGGCCGTTTTGTCGAGTAAGCATCCTGTCCTCCATCATCCTGAGCGTGCACGCCGTAGTGACACGTGCTTTGCTGAACAACCGCTTCCCTCTACATTCACTTTAGAGAGCGCTTTCTTGCCGGTCAAAAGTCATCAGTCGAGAAGAGAGACGTCTGCCTTGCTTCCCACTGCTCCTCAAACCACTCCATGCCGTAGCGAGCCTTCTCCCCCACGACGGCGGGACCGGCTACGAAGTACTCTTCGCGGGTCGGGTACGTTGCAGCCGCCCGCCGCTGATACAGGTATCCGATACCACGCTTGAACTCCAGATGTGCCCCAAGCGCCTCCGCCTTCGTGCGTAACACCTCCATCGCTTCTGTCTTGGCAACCTCCCCGGAGATGTGCTCGACAGCGCGCAGGGCTAAACCCTTCCGCTCAGGCACGATCTTCCCCTCACTGTTCTTCTTCGCACCGTAGATGCGGCGAACGCGGTACACCCGCCACGACTGCCACGAAAGCTTTACCTCGAAGGCAGCAATCGCTTCAGTGTTGCCGCTCTGGTCGGCATACTCGTAAAGAGACTGCCTCTTGTACAGCATCCCTCGCGGGTTCAGAGTCAGGCTGACGAGCTCAAGCTCGAGAGCGTCTGCCACCTGGGCTGCGTGCTGCTTGTGGCGCCGGAGAGCATCCGGCCCAAGCTGGTTGAAAGGGCAGTAGACGCACGCGCTCTTCTCCCACACAACGCCCAGCCGGGAGGAGAGGTAATCGAGACACATCTGGCGGGTCCACCCCCACTCGATAAGAGGGTAGAAACCAGTACGGTTGGGTCGATCGTAGCTCGCTGCACGGTCAGCGCGGCGCAGTTCCTCCGTGCTGAATCCGGAGGCGACCCGATTTGCTATCGCTTGCTCGCTCTTGGCGACGCGTTTCGGCTCCTCCAGGCTGTACCCAAAAGCGTGTCGCGCCGGATGCTGAAAGTGCTCGCGCAGCCATGTCTCAATGACGAAAGCTTTGAACTTGAGCGAACACCGATGCTCTCCGCCAAACTGCGGAACGGTGCCCGCGGCCCGGAGCTCGTCGGAGAGTTTATAGGCGCCATCCATGTGCATGAGGTTCGGAGATCGGCTGTCGGCCAAGACAACGATGCCGTCCTTCTCGAGGTGACCGCGACGGGCTACCTCAACGAAACGGATGCGCTCTCTCCGCAACAGTGGCAAGATGTACCGCTCACAGAGAGAACCGGTATCTGCGTACTCGTCCCCGGTCTGTGCTGTCAGTACCAGCAGCTCATCAAGAGCGCATGGTCGCGTCCCGGGTTCCAAGAGCCACCGTACGAGGATGGCGGTCGATTCGACACCCATTCCCCAAGACAGAATCGTGTGCATGTTCGCTCCATAAGGAAGCCCGGCACGCGGCCGGGCTCCTCGGTTATGCAGCGTCACGCTGCGGTTCGGGGTTCGTGGATCTCGAGATCGTGACGGGTAGCTCTACTAGTTCGGCGACCGGACTTGCGTTCGATCTGTGCCTGCAACCAACGGGATAAAGTCCAGCCAATGCTCGATTCGATCTCTATGCCCAACGCAGAAGCGAGGGTGAGAAGGGAGTCCAGGCAGACCGGTTCTTTGTTCAGGTCGCGCACTGGACGCCACCCGCGATACGCCTTCCGGTACATGACGCCGTTCCAGATCCGCGACTGTGTTGGATCGCAGAGACGATACCCCGCCACCGAGCAGGCCAAGCTCTGTTCTGGGCTGCTGCGAAGCGGCGCGCCGTAGTGCCATCCTGAGGTCAGCGTGAAAAGGGAAGGTAGCCCCGAGCACCGCCACTCCATCACGGATGGCGGGCTGGTCGTCTTCTGAAACGACAGGCAGGCACGGGCCCACGCATTGGGGAGCAGCGCATCCGCCTCGGCCAGGAGGAAGCGCTCCTCTATCTCGTCGCGGCGGCTCACAGGAACGACGTCAGAGGCGATCGAAGTGAAGAGCAGCTGTACGGTGGCAAGAGAAAAGGAGCCGATAAAGGCTCCTTCTGCTGTGTCACTAAGACCGTGCTCGAAAGCTTTGAGGGTGGTCTCTCGGGTTTTCGCGAGTTGCATGTGGCCTCCTTCTCACTGCTAGGCTGGCCACGGTTCCGCGTTCGCACGGAGCCAGGTGGCTGGTTGGCTCCGTCGAACGCAGGGACTTCCTGCACCCGCTAAGTTGGCTGAACGGCTACTACC
>CAXTQE010000026.1:22098-32872 GCA_964246225.1 uncultured Acidobacteriaceae bacterium
CTCGCTCCCGTCGACGGCGTGCGATCAAGGCACGCATCGGAGCGGGAAATTCATGAAAGACGTAACCACGGCCGGTGCATTCACGACAGACACGCACAACGCCGTTCTCTGGAAACATGCCGCTACCGCAGCATGTCGAACAGCCCTTCATTCCGCCCTTGCCTCCGCAATCGGGACACTTGTTCTTTGTCCTCCCGCGGACATCAAGGCAAGAGCAGGCAAGTGGCTTCAAGGAAGAGTTGATCTCTGTGATTTTCCGAACTGGCAGCATGTGATGCCTCCTGTGTCATCCATCCGGAAGGGTTCAGGAAGGAGGAGCAGAGCGAACGTAATGCCCTTGCCGGTCTCGGTCCAATGAGAACGACGACTCGCCGGTACCCATACTGCGGGCCGAGAGCAACACTGTCGGTTTGCAGGAGCGACCTTGGCTCAATCAGGCTAGAGACGATCGAGGTTCAGTCGATGCACCCCGCCACGTGGTTACAACTCAAGTAGCTGTCGAAGTCGACGCCACAAGCCAAGTCCTCGAGTCAGATCAGGAACAACCGCTTCGTCCCCTTTCGAGAGCTCTTGAACCGCAGCCTGTTCCGGGTGATGCACAACGCCATAGAACGGCTCCGTGCTCATCTCGGCCGCCAGCAAGTCACAGAAAGCCTGCCAGGCCGCAACTACAAGGGAGGGGACATCCCCATCCTTACAGGGTCGAAGTGACCATTCGGCTGGGACCTCTAGCATCTCAACTGTGGTGCGGATCCGCGCAACTACCGCCAGGAAGGCTTCTTCGCTGTCGTCCCAGTTCATCCCGGCGATGCGTCCCAACACAGCCATGTCCCCGGCGATGTAGCTGAGCAAGCGCAGAATGTTGGGTCCCTTGTCTGCGTCGATAGCGACCCACCAAACCGCACAGCTCTGGAAGTCCAGGAAGACAGTGATAAGGCTGTTCGCCCTAAGCCAGGCTGGGTCTGGTCCCTTAGGGGCTACAGTACCAGCGCATTCGATCCCTGGGAGCGCATAAAGAAGCGCACTCGTCTGGTGGATTTCTTCATACTTCGTCTCTCCGTCCCCGCCAACCCATCTGTAGAAGCGCTCGCAGTCGGCGTCGATGTAGAGGTACCTTCGCGTGTCACGATGCTTGTACTTCTGAATCGTGCCATCCTCACCCATGTGCATGAAGTCATCCCAAAGGGAGCTCGGTAGGGCTCTTTCCAGTGGCGTCCAGTTGTGTGCGATCTCAGGTTTGGAACCTTCCATGATGTGCCTCCTATGGCGTGTTGGCGGACGGATCGCTCCACCCGCTGTGGTCGTCAGCACACCCTAGGGGCGCTAACTGTTTCGGTCAAAGTCCTCCTGTGGCTTACCGAACAGGCTCAGTTGAGGGGCACTCTGAGGCGATACGGTCGGTGCGTTGATGATCTGAACCAGGGAACGGCCGGACTTCATCGTGAAGCCCATCTCCTGCTCCAGGGCACTCACCTGATCGAACGCTTCCCTGTCGTGCTGGTGGATCATGCGCAGGTCATGGTCCGTTGCGAAGATGCACACACGGCAAGAGAATCGCCGCAGGTAGCCGCCTCTCGTCCCATCCTGGTGGTACTCGGGGACGTAAACCGGGTGCAACGGAACGTCATTCTGCCAGTGCCATCGCAGCACCTGTTCCGTCGTCTCCTCGAAAATGGGCAACCAGTTGTAGACCGTCCGACCGTTCCTGCTCATCTCCGTGTCGAGCTTCCAAGGGACCTGGCGTGCACGTTGAGGAGACTCTTCCGCTCGCATCCCCATGCAGTTGATGACCACCTTCTCAGGGAGCGTGCGCAGGAACTTCTGGATCGGACCGCGCTTCAGGTCGCTGGTGCACTGGCGGAATTGCGCGGACGGGAACATTCCTCTACGGCGCACCATCTCCAGATACGTCTTGTTCGGATTGCGCACAACGGTGAGGGGGAGGCCGAAATGACCTGCTATCTTCCGCGACCACTCCACCGCCGACACTGGCTTCACGTGCTCAAAGCCTGTGTCCGCCATCACTGCGTACGTCTTGAGCCCGGGAAACTTCTGCCGCACTAGACCAAGCATCCGGGCGCTGTCTTTGCCGCCACTAAGGTTCACAAGCAGGGCTGGCGGTCGTCCTGTTTCCGCGGCTAATTCGTCGATTTGCACCACTCAGAACCTGCTTTCTCTAGGGAGGAATGAGCCAGAAGCACGCCTTTTGCCTTACGGCGGTTTTGAAGACGTCACCACATGGGATAGTCAGAAATAAAGTCAACCGATTGAGCTTCTTACAGGCCATCGGTCACGTGTGTGTCACGTCTCTGTCACCTCTCAGACAACGCGCTTTCAGCACGCAGTCACCAGAAGCTGTCACGTGTGTGTCACGACCGTTTACCGCCAACGTCGGAGCCTGATTCGGGTCCATGGATCGTAAAAAACCCTCCCTAAAACACGGGGAGGGTAGGGCGGAACAGTCCCGATTGGGCTAATTTCGGAGGGGAAGCGCTAGTTCAAAGACCTCTACAAGTGGCAGCGTCTCACGCATCTTCTCGTAACAAAAGAGTGCTAGCACGTCGAACTTCAGCGCCTGGAACTTTCGTGAGGAGGCAAAACACATCGGAATTCCAGGTCGGCCAAACTCCGCTGAGAGGCTGAAGATCTGATCCACCGTAGCAGTGAAATACAGGATCATGTCGACATTGCCTTCGTCTCTAATCACCTTCTGGATTTCCTGATATCGAGCGGAGGCCTTCATAGTTCTCTCGAATTCGATCGCTATGCGGTAGGGTTCTCCGCCCAAATTAAGCTCAGCAACCGCGTCGTAATCTTTCGCCATCGGTGTGCCTATGACGAGGTTGAGAGAGGATAGTTCCCTCTCCCAACGCCACTTCACCAGCTTTCCAGTCTTTCGGAAAGACTCACGAATCTCATTCAGCTCAAGGAAATGGGGCGCTTGAACGATCCCGGGAAGGTTTCTTGAGCCCGAACTGACGCTCATCAAGCCCTCCCCATAGCTCTCTAGGACTCCCAAACCCAATCTTGTGATGGTGTATACCCGACCGGCATACGGCGGAATTGTTCCGACAATCCGGATCAGACCAGAAGTGACAAAGCGCTTGACTCTACCGTAGAACGCCCTTGGATTCGTCTCTAGACCTGCTTCGGTCTGACGTTGTAGAAGTTGAGCGTGGCTGATGAAGGTCGCATTTCGTATGAGCAGCAGCAGTGGCAGATCCCGCTGCTCGTTCATACGAAATGACACGAGGTTCTCCGGCTGCTCGAACGCTTCTTGTTCCGCCTGACTTAGCATGCGACCATCTCCCAGCCGCTCCCTGTCCACTCGCACACCCACCTTCCGCTTTCTGTGTTGATGGAGCGTCCGACCGCCATCAGCAGCAGTGTTTCCTGTTGCCCCCTATAGTCACTCGCGGCGATCATCCGTACCCCCGGTGATCTCCACGTCCCGCTGAATACAATTTGGCCATGTGTTTCACTCCGTACGCAGACGACGACCGCGTCTGGTCGCAATCCTTGTTCACCGCGACGTTCAAGTAGCAAACGGTTTTGGGATCCGCGCTGCTCAACTCCACTGCTTTCGTAAATACCAGGAGTGATCTCGGCGGGATTGAGGCTCTGTCTCAAGCAGGTTCCTACGTTGAAACGGAGGAGGCCTATCTGCGTCCAGTTTCGACGTTCTTGAGATCCTGACCGAAATCCGGTCGTGTTGAAGAGGGCAGCCCCGGCAGTGAAACGAACGTTTGAAGTCACGTCCTTACCGGGGCGTAACCACCAGATACTTCCGAAGCTCGCGCAATAGATCTTCATACGTTTGTCGTGGCGGGATTGCGCTTGTGCTCCTCTTCGAACCGTTGGTGTGCCTGGTTGAGCTGAGCTCTGAGGTTGCTGATCTTCTGATCGCGAGCAGTGAGGGCCGCCTTCAGACGTTTCATCTCATCCTGACCCGGCGCTGGAAGCTGGGTCTCACTGACCGAGATAGCGGGGGTATGAGGTGCAGTCGCATCCTGATCTGCACTCGCCGGCGCCTCCTGCTTGTGACTGGAATTTTGCTGTTCGGCTACCTCAGCGGCGCGCCGACTTTCGCCTTTTGCCATCTTCTTCTGTTCGGTTGCTTCAGCAGACTCCTTCGCTTTGCCCTGTTCATCAAACTTCGCGTTGTAAAGATCCGCGAGCTGGTTGTGCTTTTCGATGGCGTCCAGAGCCTTCAGCCGTGACGCTAAATGGCTGTTGTAAAGCTGGGCCACGATTGCAGAACTGATACGCAATCGATCCTCAGTCCGGCGGTGTTGCCAAACATTCCCGGCGAAACTGAGAGAAAAGCCTGCTAACAGCACAACGTCGGCCCACCAGAGGGCGTTGTGTATCGTCTCGTCGATCGCCGCCATACGAACTGACTGCAGTAAAAGCCCGTAGTCCTTGTCCTGGGGATTGACTGCATGGAACGCCTTCTCAACCGCGCTTGTGGTGTCGGCTGACCCACCCGCTTTTGCTGCGGGATCATACGCTGAGCGAGGACGGGGAGCAGTTGCTGGCGTGACACTCTGCTGAGCCAACACAATTGGCGCTGGCGAGCTCAGTACGAGAGCTAGGGTAATCTTCCCCCTCAATGTCATTTCTTCCTTCCTTTCCGGTTCCGAGCTTCTTCGAGTTCCAGGTTTGGAAACCTCAGATGAAGGCCCCTCGATCCCTCACGCAGACTGGTGTACTTCGGATACAGATTCTCGGCAACTCCGGGGAGCCATTGCTGGCTCGGCCGTCGGATGTGCACATGCTTGTGCAAGACGCCGCGCAGCCGATCCGGGAATAACATCTCCATCTGTCCGGTAGGCATACGCTTTATGTGCTCGTCCTGGGCCAAGGTGTCTTTCACTTCCGTTTGGCTGCCCTGTTCTTCTTCTTTGTATCTGGCCTGGAACAGCCCGCTTTTCCGAATGCGCATACTACGGCGTATCTGCCGAATCTTTGAGGACGCTTTCAGGAAATCTTGGGCGGTCTCCTCATCTTTAATCCGCAGCATGAAGGTCGTGTTTGGAGCGCTTGCTACGTCGTTTCGGAAGCCACGACCCACTTGCAAGAGCTGAGGTGCGCTTTGCAGGGCGAAAAGAAATGCCACGTTGGCACCTCGAGCCGTGACCAGGATCCGCGCGAAATTCTCATATGCAAAGGGAGAGAACTCGTCCATGATGACGCTAACGAAAGGCTGCTCGAGGTTACGCTTAGCTTCTTCATAACGCCTGCCAATCATCAGCTGAAGGTTCTGAAGAAGCATGCGTCCAAGCGCGGTCACGGCTCGCTCATTGACATTCACGTTCAACGAGACGTACAGGATCAGCTTCTGTTCGATAACGTCTTCGAGCGACAAAAGGTCATCGTAGGGGCCTGTGATCAAGGAGATGTCGTCCGCCATAAACGTCATCAGGTTGTTGATGAGGCCTTGGATCTTGGCAACTCGCTCTCGGTCTCCAAAGGATTCAAGAAGGTTCCTTATGCTCATGTCGAGAGTGAGTCGCTGCTGCGCGCTTATAGAGTCAGCCGGCGCCGTCGCCTTAATTGCGGCCGCAATTTGTTCCTTGAGTATGTCTTGGTCGTACGCAGCGACCAGAACGTCGTGGAAGTTGAAGCGTTTACCGGTGTAGTGCAGGATCCGAGCGATGTTCTCGAGGTAAACGCGCTGATGCCCCTCAAAGAAGTCCTTCTCCATCTTGAAACTCTCGAAGATGAAGCCGACGTGCTGCTCGTAGTTGCCATCGGGCGACCAGAAAGGGTTGTAATTTACCGAGATGTCGGGCCGCATTGGATTGATGACCCTCAGGTCGCCTATACGTCCTGCGGCCTCCATGGCTGGGAGGAGCCGCTCAAAGAGATCCCACTCGCCCTTCCCGTCGATGAAGATGATCGGCGCGCCACTCGCAATATCCTGCTCAGTGATCGACTGAATGAGGGTGGTTTTCCCGGCCCCTGTCATGCCGAAACAGTTCGCCTGGTAAGTGCGTGTGTCATGCGACCAGAACTGGGGCTCCCCATGGATGTCGTGCCCGAGCAGCACCTGCCCTTCGCTTTTGGCCTGCTCGACCTGCTCGCTGATCGTCCTTTCAGAGATCGACGGCACCGGCCGAGGCCACGCCTCCTCAAGCTTTGCTCGTTTAGTTGCTTGATATCGTACCCATTCAAAACAGAAGACGCCGGCGAGCAACGGGTAAAGGCCAAGCTCCAGCAACTGACTAGCTCGAAGGTGCAGCCGGCTGTAGGCGATATAGAAGAAGAGGCCAAAGATGGCGAGAAGGATGAACACCACCACGAGGGTTGCATCGCCCTCATCGTTCCTGGGGCGGTTTGGGTTCTGACTCGGCGGCATGTGACCTCACTTAGCTGGGCTGAAGAAGAAGACGGCTGCAACTGCCAGCAGGAGGAGCACGCCTCCCACTACGAAGAGTGGATGGAGACGTCGCTTCCCTTTTGCGTCCCGCTGGTCGATGTCGTCGAGAAAGGGCTGCTTCAACATCTCGGAAAAGCTGCTTTCCTTGCCCGCCCTATACGCTAAAAGGAGGCGCTTTCGCGCCTCCTCCGGTTTGAGAACTTGTGATTCCGCCATCAGAGCACCGCTGCAGCATCTACCTGGTGGTTCAGGTCGTTGGCGAAGACGAATCGGTAGATCTGGGGTTTGTCTTCGGTTGGCTTGAAACAGAGCACCCCTTCGACGCTCTGACCAGGGTTCACATCCCGGCTTGATAGCCGGGTCTCACGTACTGGCACTGCTGTCATACTGCCGGGTCCAAACTCCGTCAACTTCTGAGAGGAAAGCTGCGTTCCCTTGAGTGCACTGAGCACGACCCCTGGAGAGGCGGGCACAACGCTGAGGACAGCCGGATCGCTCAGCCGGTAGGAATGCTGCCCAGGGTTCGAGACCACGTACCGGACATACAGAGAGTCTTTGTCACGAACGATGTCTGAGATTCGCACATTCACGTGATCTTTCGCGTTCTTCACGCCACGGCTGTTCACTGGGGCACTCTGCAGCATCGTTTGAGCGATGAGCATATCGGCAAGTTTCTGGATCTCCGTGTCGTCCGCCCGGACTGGAGTCTCCGCCTGCTTGGCCGCGAGTGGCCGGCCCTCCGTCTGATCAATCACGAAGGCCGCCGTTGATACCTCGCCAGGAGCAAGGATTTCGTAGCTCGACTGGCCGTGTTCGGTCCAGATAAACAGATTTGTCGACTGGCCCTGCCGAAGTGGTTTAAGGGCAACGGTGTTGCCATGCCATTCGATCCGGAAGTCCTCACTACCCATCGCTGCGTTCGTGATGGGTTCCGGCATCTCAATGAGGCTTATGTGATTCAGAGCCGTTGCAACTCTGGTCACGCTGTTCGGGCTTACTGGTTGGTGCGTGATGGTTTGAGCACGAACAACGCTGCACGCCGCGAGAAACACCAGTACCATTTTGATCTTCATGCTTATCCCCGGGCTCGAGGGAGAGGTCGGTTGACCCCTCCCCTCGAAGCGTTTTGTACAGCTCACAGGTAGACAACGAAGTGCTGTTCCTCTTGAACAGGAGCACGCTCGTTGAGTGATCTCACATAGGTCACGACTTGTGGCATGACCAACATGAGTGTGTCGTTCACGGAAGCCTGTGGGTCACGTCGCACCTCTTCCAACGCTGTCTTGTATTGGCAGAGCGTCGGTTGAAGTGCATTCGCTTTCCTGACCCACTGCTTGCCGGGAAGTAGGGCATCCAGGAGCGAAAAACCAGGCATCGTGGAGACGGCAAACTGACGTCCGTTCGATGTGACTTTGAACCGCACCTGAGACCGTGTTGAGAGTGAATTCGCCAGCCACTGAGAGATAGAGCGCATGTGTTTCTCCGTATCTCCATGCCTGGCGTTCCCATGAGGGAGGGACGCCAAGCACGGATGCTTGTAGTGCCCTCCCTGTTCGGAAGGTTTAAGTTGTACCCAGCGCGTCACGCGATGAGTGCCTGCCTGCTGTTGTTACAGCGAGGTGTAAAGCGTCCGTTCCACTGGCTTCTGAGGCGGAGGATCCACCATCGTGGAGACATACTTAGCGACTAGCATTCCGAGCTGATGTAGCTCTCTTTTGCTAAGCCTGCGTGCCTTTTTGTCCGCAACAGTCCATTGGTAAGAGTAGGAGTTCGGGTCTCGCTTCAGCTCGATCCGAACCTTAGTTTTCGCAGATCCGGCATTAGCCCGTTCCACGCGCCAGTAAAGAAATCGCATTCTCACTCCTTCTCTATCCACGCTGGCGCCTCCCTGTTGGGGAAGGACCAAGCGTAGAGCTTGTAGATCCCTCCCTTGCGGAAGGCTGGGTTGTTTCACTCCGGTCTTTTGGAGTGGGCCGAACTACTGCTGCTGTGTGTAGACCAGTGTTCCTTTCTGGTCAACACGGAAGAGAAAGCGTGATTCGAGACCGCGGGTGAAGAAGAACGCTCCATCGCGAACGATGACAGCACCCTCTTTGTCCTTCACCTGAACCGTTGACCTTTTACCGTTGGTCCGATCCGCGATAGCGTTCACAACTTCCTGAGGAAATGCGTGAAACAGGATTGAACCCATTCCGCGGCCCTTCGAAACGATTGTGTGCAAAGCAGCACACCACGCCTCACGGTTTTCTCGCTTGCCCTGACCCCAGAAGCCGATGATGGCCTGGAGGGAGCCCGCTTGCTCTCGCATTTTGTCTTCAGCATCACGGAAGCTCGCGTTCGCTTTGGCGAGTTCTCGCTTGGCGAACTTGATAGCGTTCGGGTCTTTGGACTGGAAAGCATCCTTGACCTTCTCCCGTGCTGCATCGAGTAGCTGCTTCTGCTTAGCAAAACCCGCCTGGATGACTCCGTGTCCGGCTGCGTACACAGTGTTGACCAGTCGCGCTTCGACAAACATGGCCTCCGTTATGTTCTCGCCCGTAATCAAACCGCGGAACTGCTCGATCGGAAAAGGCTTCTCCAACAGGTCCGCAATGTCCTTGCGGAGCTGGTTGTAGAGCTTGCCGATACGATCAGACGATTTGACCTCGATGCTCAACGGGAGCTCAGAAACCGTCTTGGCATTTTTAAGAGAAAGCCAGGGGGCGGCACCGACCTCCGTACGGATGGCCTGCAGTTTGGTGCGATCAGCGCGAACGTTGTGTTTGAGCGAATCAATCTCTTTCTGCAGCTCTGCCACGAGTTCATAGAGCAAATCGTGACGGTCGGCTGCTACGCAGGAGCTCATTAGGTCCGTAATTACCCCGATCTGATTGCCCCGGGACTTCAAGGCAACAAACTCGAGGTTGAACCATGGCGATTTAGACCGCTCGTGCTTGGTCTTTACCACCTTGTGAGTTTTTGTGAGCGCAAAGCGGTCCGCCACGAAGAGTGGAAACCGATCGCTTTCAATCGCACACACCCAATCGAAGTCAAAATCACCGCCGTTCAGCTTGGCAGTCTCCGAGTGAAGCGTGTACGTCCCTTTAAGAGTGAGCTGCTCTGCTACAACGGTGCGCGCTTGTTCAATCTGCAAACCTTCGCTAGCGGCGAGCAAGGTGGCAGTCTCTTCTGAGTGGAGGTGGACCATTGGAAGCAGGTCTTCCTTCATGCGCACCGGGTAGCGCACACAAAGGCTCCGATCGGAAGAGCTCGAGGTAATGGCGCGATCTCGCGGCATCCAATCAGCCGCGGAGCGCACCTTGCCGTTGTCGAGATAGAGGACACCATCATCTGCCAGCGCGAACGCAGGCAGATCCAGGCCTCCTCCCGTCATCAGCTTATAAGCCCAACGTGCCAACAGGCGATCCAGTTGTCGATGGATGTACGGGTGCCTTGTCAGCTCCCCACTACCATCGGCCAAGAGTGTCGCTTCGATGATCCTCTGGAGTTCTTCACCCTCGGGATCATCGTTCCGGACAGAGGACCCAATCATGTCGACTAGCGCCTGATGATTGCGTTCTGCCCAAGCTGTCTTGAGTGCTTCGATCTTTTCGCGCGCCTGCGGCACAATCTCCGTAGCGATTGCAGACTCAGGGGCGTGCTGCAGAACCGTATAGCTCGATTCAAAAGTAAGCGGCCGAGAGATTTCTCGGATGCCTATGATGACCGGACCACGAAACGTCTGCACATCGGTTCCGAAAAGGCTCTTTAGTGCGGACCTCTTCTTCAAACCGGGTTTGATCGAACTCTCAGGCACGATGATGTCGCAACCGAGAGCATCGGCCACGTCATCGCTCATTACCTTGAAGCTGCCTTTGGCCTGAGTATTTCCGAAAGCCAAACGGAATTGGTAGAAGTATCCGTCTGGCTGCTGCAGCTTTTGGAAAAGACTTTTCCGAATCCAACCGCGGCAGTCGTTTGTACCCAGCTTGAGGTCTTCAACGACAAACACCGTCTTGTCTGCTTCCTCATGCACAACCTTGAGGTTGGACACCAGGATGCCGAAATAGGTGATCGCCGCTTCAGGCCACATCTCGAATCGCTTCGCGAGGGCCGGCTCATGAGCTGCATCGCAGAAGTAGTACTTGCCATTCTTGGCGGATCCAGAAGCACCCACCATCTTGTAGTGCACGTCCTTGTGGCGGACACTGGTAAGAGTCCGTGCTACCGCGGATTCCTCATGATCTTCGAGTACCTCCGTCGGGACACTGACAATGGCGATCCTGGCGTTGGGATACATCGCACCGAGAAGCGTGTTCGCAGTCGTCGAATCCTGGCCTACGCCGGGCATCCGCTCGACAATGCTTCCGTCCTTTTGTACGTCCAACATCACGATTACGTTTCCTTCCATCT
>CAXTQE010000027.1:0-32459 GCA_964246225.1 uncultured Acidobacteriaceae bacterium
GGCCGCGTCATCGCCATCGCCGTCGAGGGTGACGAGCACATCGGCCAGCTGGTCGAACACGTCATCCACATCCCCGCCGCCCACGAGCTCCTGTTGCCCATCCTCGAAGTAGTCCCCCTCCAACTCCTCGCCTACCACATCGCCGTAAGACGAGGCTGCGACGTGGATCAGCCAAGGAATTTAGCCAAGTCTGTGACGGTTGAATAAACAGCCTACATACTTGGAATGATTTAGCGAAGCGGTATTACTTTGCATGACACGCTCTCAATTTGAATATCATCTCGCTAAAGCTGCCACCAACCTTCGCAAGCATCGCGTCTCGTTTGACGAGGCATTCACCGTTTTCGCTGACCCGCTTCGCTCCGTCTTTACTGACGATGAGCACTCAATCGACGAACAGCGATTCACCATGGTTGGACAGTCTACACGTGATCGTATCCTCTTCGTCGTTTACACTGAGACTGAGTCCACTGTGCGCTTGATCGGCGCACGTATCGCCACCGCAACCGAGCGAAGACAATATGAAGAAGTCAGCTAAAGTCGATCCCCTCGCACCTCGCCCAGACCTCGACTTCAGTAAAGGCGTAAGGGGTAAATACAACAACCTACTGGCGAAGGGCACAAATGTCGCGATCATCGAACCGGAGCTGCACGCGCACTTTCCCGACTCGGAATCTGTGAATCGCGCCCTACACGCGTTGCTCGCTATCAATAATGAAGTAAGACTGGTGGCCAAGCCAATCCGCACTCGTCGCCGCCCAAATGCCTCTGCAGCCTGAGCGCTCAAGCAAAAGATGAAACTACACAATCTACGGTCACTGGTTAGCGGGTGGCAGACCCACCAAAGCCGTCCGTCGCTCGCGTGCAATAACTAATCCGAAACTTACTGTTTGCGGAAGAATGCAGCTGATTGCTGCCGCTGATCCTTCAAAACCTGAGTATCTAATAAATCTATCATTTGCTGCGCCGGAACAACCATAGCAATGCCAGAATTTGCTAGCACGGTGCCAGCATAACCTGCAACGGCTTGTAAGCTGAACTCTGAATTTTCTTGTACATAACCACTAACAAGTCCGAGCAACTTATAGTTTGTTCCGATCATTAGGCCCATATCTCGTTGGCCCGCCAAACTCACAAGAACCGGTGCTCCACTATTCCCACCAAACACGTGAGCATCCACAAGGTAGACACGACCCAAGTTCTTGAGCGTAGTGGGCACAGGCTCGTCCGGGATCATCGCGATCTTTCCTTCCCGGACTATCGGCTGGATTTTCTGTTGTCCTAAGAACTGAATGAATAGTCCGGTAAATACAACGGAATCGCCTTCTACAACGCGGTTCTGCCGAGCTTGGTCATCCGTCAAGAATAGTGTACTTGGAAAGCTAAGGACCGCGGCTATCGATTGGTCAAGCCCAAAAGGTGTGATGGCTAGGTCGATGGCCGGATCAGAAGGGAATACCCAGGAGACCGACGGCCCGAGAGAAATCGCTTGTGAGAGGAAACTCGTTGCTCCTCCCTTATTGTGTAAGTCAAATTTAACTTTATAATCCACCACGGTACATGGTGACTTATTCCCTATCCCTGGTAGCACCACATGTCGATTCGTTAATAAGTAGCCAAAACCGGGTATCTCCGGATATCTGTCATCTCTGTGTGAAACAAGGAAACCGGTTCCTAGATAAGGCGTGATTGTTTGACTTCCATCTTGCTTTTGATCACGCAGTCAGATTCTAAGAAAATTACTGTTTTCTTAAACTGCGTCATAACCGGATCAGAAAGGCCCGAAATCGCAGCGACTCCGTTAGCTGGTGAGATCGGTGAGTTTGACAACTTTCCTCCTATGTCTTGCGCGACCACTCCTGTTCCTGCGATCTGTATACACACAATGCTTAGATAGGCCGATCTTAGGAAGAAATCTCGAAGTGAGCTCACTTGAACATTATATCGAGAGATAAAGTCATGAATGACGGCCAGGCGGGTAGCCACTTTAACTTCCCCTCAGAACAGCTCCGTGGCCCATTCATCGCAGTCTCACCGCGATGAGTGGGTTGCCACCCCGAACTCCCGAGTGACGATCTCTCCATGCCGTACGGCCTGAGACGCTTCCACCAAGACGAAACCCTCCACTTCCTCACCTTCAGTTGTTACCACCGTCTCCCCTAACTCTCCGATCCAGCTCCAGAGCACCTCACCGAACTCCTCCTCGAACAAACCCGTTCCCGTCACAACGCCCGCCGCATGTAGGCAGGCCAGCCGCCTATGTCCTAAACACGTCCACCTCCTCCTCCAACGAGCCCCCGGACATCCTGCTCAGTCATTGGATCGAAATCCTTCAGGCAAGCCACCTCCCGCGCGCTCCAAGGCTCCCGCGACTAGTTCTGACAACTCGCTACTTCGACCGCGACCTCACCGGCGAAGACGCCCGCTCGGGAGGTCATCCTCTACATCCACCGCAATCCGGTCAAGCGAGGCCTCGTCACCCGCCCCGAAGGCTATCCTGGAGCATCTCCACCCGCACGGCATATAAGGCTTCGTAGCGAATCGGCTCCGAACGGACTGCGCGTTACCGCAAACCATTCATCGTGCTTCTTGCTCCCTCAATTAAGGGGACACCTGCCCATCTCCACCGAATATCAAGCGGTTAGGAGCGGTCTGTTAGGCCCTGAACTGGCGGCACGCTTACGTAGCCACGCGTGTTCCCACTTTGCAAGCTTCTCCCGACATGCCGCGGCCGCTGCCGAGTAGCCGTAGTATCCCGGGCGGGATTTTTTCCACCAGAATTCATTTCAGATCATGGTTTTTCCTGCTTTCCACAGCGAGAGATCCGTTCCGCGTGGTGGCCTCTAGACGACATTTGCCCCAAATCGGGAAAGATTTCACACTAGGAAGCACAACTTACGGGGTAGGATGTGACTACAGAAGTTGCAGTCAATTTGTGTTGGCCCTATCCCAACGCTCGAATTGGAGAATTCTATGTTTAGCCGCGTCGCTGTTCTATCTACCCTCGCTCTCAGCACTGTTGCCGTCGCTCATGCCGATACCTTGTCAGGAGCTTTTGCCGCAAACGGGGGTGACACGTTCACCACTGCCGCGCCCTACACGATTACGTTCCTGAGCGGATCTGTACTCGGCGCGTCGGCTACCGGCGGCTTCGCTCCTTACCTGACTCCCGGTGGAGAGTCCATCTCCTTCTTTCCAGCCCAGGGCGGCGTGGTTCCCTTTCAGCCCAATGCAACGACCACGGTTCCCGCAAGCCTGTTTGCACCGGGACAAACCGGAGCACTCCTGCTGGCCGTAACAGGAATGAGCGGCACGTCCTCCGAAACCTATGATCTCTACCTCCAGTCCTACACCACGACCGAGGTCACAGGCGGACCAACGTGTCCCACGCAAGCCGGCGGCACGCCGACATGCTTGAACGTGAATGGTAGCGGATACTTTACCGGCACTGGAGCGACTACCTACACGGCGTCTCCTTCCACCTTCTCCTTCTCCTCACAGGAAGTCCCGGGACAGAACAACATCACTTCTTTCTCTGCGTCCACCAACGCACTGCCCGTCACGACAGTCACCCCTCCCGCCGTTACACCTGAGCCGAGCTCGCTGGTTCTGCTCGGAACAGGTCTGATCGGCCTTGCTGGTGCTGCACGCCGCAAGTTTCGCGCGTAAGTCACACCGCTTTTCAACGGGAGCCGTCCAGGCTCCCGTTGTTGTTTAACGTGCATTCGTTGCGCAGCGTTACACGGCCTCATGGCCGAACCTGCTGCGGCTAAAGTCCGCAAGACGAACCTGACACCTTTTACGCTGAGCCGACCTGGCAGGAAAGATCGTTCCCTTTGGGTGATGTCAGCAGCCCTGCGTGCCAAGTGTCGGCTGCGTGCTGGAAGGTCAATGCACACTTCATGTGTGCCACGTAATTTCTACACACATCTCTGCCGACCGCCTTCAATCGAGCCGCATGGATTGCGGCCCCATAGCATTTCGTCGAGCGGCTCTACGGCTCACCGTCGCCCGGAATGCCGGCAGACAGATGTTTGTGGGACTTCAAACAGCGACGAGTGAGTAAAAGAAGACCGGATAGGTAGACGACAGAAGTTATTACCACTTATAAGTAAGTCGAGCCTAATTGGCAGTAAGAAGTACGTGTCATTACCTTTTGTTTACAGGTCGATTGATCTGGGTGATTCTTCATTCCAGGAAGTTGTAGCGGAATAACCATCCTTCCCATTTCTATTTCTTTTTGCTCGTCTATACTTCACGCATGGTCGCGGTAGTGGTTGTGTCTACCGAGTGATCAGTCCCCACTGCTGACAAAGTAAGGTCGATGGTGACTGTAGCAAACACCAGGTCACATTCCCCGAGGAGTTTTTACATCATGCGTATTGCGTCTGTTGGTACCGCATTTCCTCCGCATCGTTATCCGCAGTCAGTGATTACGGAAGCCTTGAAGGAGCGTATGCAGGACAAGCTGGAAATTCCTGCCATCATGAACCGGCTGCACTCTAACTGTGGCGTTGAGTATCGTCACATTATGTTTCCATTGGATACCTTAGGTACACGTAACGGCTTCGGTCCGAACAACGACTTATGGATCAAAGGAGCGCTTGAACTTGGTCAACAGGCCATTCAAAAAGCTCTCGACCATGTAGGACTTACACCTTCTGATATATCGGCGATCTTTTTTACCTCAGTTACGGGAATTGCTTGCCCAAGCATTGATGCCCGACTGGTTAATCTGATGGGATTTCCGAAAGACATTAAGCGCACACCTATCTTCGGTTTAGGCTGTGTCGCCGGCGCCGCTGGGATCGCGCGTGTTGCTGATTACGTGAAGGCTTATCCGAAGCAATATGCGCTTCTGCTCTCGGTTGAACTCTGCTCGCTCACCTGGCAGGAAGATGATTACTCCATGGCGAACCTGGTCGCGTGCGGACTTTTTGGGGATGGAGCTGCCGCGGTAGTGATTGCGGGAGAAGAGACCGAAATCGCGCAGCGCCCGACAAGCGTCCAGAATCCTTGTCCTCGTGTCGTTGACACCCGTTCCACGTTTTATCCTGACACGGAGCATTTGATGGGCTGGAACATCGATGAGGACGGCTTCAACATCGTTCTCTCCGCGGATGTTCCGGAGCTCGTGAAGACTCAGCTTCGCAGCACGGTGGAAGGCTTTCTTTCGGATCACGAAATGACTCAGCAGAACATCTGCAGCTATATCTTCCATAGCGGCGGCCCCAAGGTTTTGCAAGCCATGGAGAGCAGTCTTTCCCTTCCCGAGAATGCGTTAGCGTCCTCCTGGAACAGCCTTCGCCAGCGTGGAAATCTTTCGTCCGCATCCGTGCTGACCGTTATGCAGGATTTCCTGCTCAATCGTCCGGGCAGCCCGGGCTGCTACAGCATGATGGGCGCCATGGGTCCAGCCTTTTGCTCGGAACTGCTGCTGCTCCAGTGGTAGCGAGCGGGGCGCAGCAGTCGTTCGATAGCTCGGAGTAGAGAATCGGCTCGTTTTCCAGGGTCAAGAACTGCTCCGAATTGGGCTCAACGCTCGAGTCGTCTTTGCTCAGCTATAATCCTCAAAGCCAAACCATGGCTACCAGAGGAGCAGCGTCATCACCGGAGCCAGTGGCATTACCCGTCTCAAGGATCTTCCTGCCCCCAGCCCCGGTGTAGACATGACGCAGCTCATCGGGAAGCCGCATCTGTTTGGCCGGGTAAAACATTTACGTGCGGGCTTGTTGATTGAGCCCATGGGTCTCATCTCTCTGCAGCCAGGAGGTCGTATCTCCGGCTATGGACACCCGAACGAGGGTAGCTGGATTCCGTATGTCCACGGCGAAGTTGCGGGCGATCAAGCCTTTGCCTTCCTCACAGCCGGTAACAAGTGGATCCCAAGCTCCACCTGGACACAGTCGATGGCAGACATTCCCATTGGCTTTTTTTGCGACGAGCCAGAACTGGCCTACTCGGCGCAGACGCTTTGCCTGCTTCCCCATACACCCTTGCCAAGCGATACGGAGATCGTCTATCTCGTCGCTTCGTGCCTGAAGTTTTACGAGCGCACGCTTCCCGCTCTGCTGCATCAGCTTTTCGCAGAAGGTATTGAGCCTGCGCGAGTCAAGGTGGTGGTCAACGGCTGCGCGGAAACGTCGCATCGGACGATTGATGGAGTGGATTATGCCTTCAGCACGCACGACGCCTGGGAGTGGAGCGCGCTGTACGAGGCTCCGCTTCGCTGGTCGTTCGACTACGCCTTTCTGCTCCATGACACCAGTGTGGTTTTCCCCGGTTTCCGACGCAGCGTAGAAGAGGTAAACGGGCATCTGGCCTGGGACCATCTACCGGCTTCGCCCATGGCGCGCTGCCTGCTCGGCCTCTACTCGCACGATTTCCTTATGCGCTGTAATTCATGGCTGAAGGCGACCGACCATATCGACAAGCAGAATGGAGTTCTCGCGGAGGTTGCTGGAGAGTTGTTGCTTCGCGCCCGCACGGCGCTTGTGATCGGCGATCCGGAACTGGATGGCGGCGCCCGAGCCGCTGTTTTTCGCGAGACGGTGGACTACTTCAATACGGGTTCGCCGCGGGTGCGGAGAGTTTTCCCCGCGATCAAGCTGCACAAGTTTCTGCATAGCGGCACCACCAACGTCAACGCGCTCTAACTATCACTGCTGAGAGTGTTTCTCGGCGCTCCGTACTACACTGAGATGTATGGCATTTCCGATAAAAGTCTGCGTAGTATGCGAGGAAGAGTTTGAGTTGAAGCCTGGCAAGCCCGGTTTTGCGAATCGCTGTCCCGAATGCAGTGCTCCTGACGCCGAGGAGAGTAACGACAAGCAGATGATGGATGCAGACGAACGCAAATCCGTTGCCGAAGCCAACGAGGCCCGTCGCGCCGCGATGCGCAATTTGCTTTACCGCAAGGACAGTTAGACAGCGCTCGCGGTATGCGTGAGCGGCTAGCTTTGCTTTATCGCTCGAAGATCACGCGATGCCGTGCGAGCCACCAGCAGGCTTCACTCCCGGCCTGCGGAAAGAGCGAGCGGCTACACTCTACCTCTTCGTTTCCGTCGGGGAAGTAATCCTCTTTGTTGCCTTTCAGGGTAGCGACCTGAAGCCGGCCTACGGTCATCTGTCCCATGCCCGTGCCATGCGCCATCTTTGTCTTCCACACAGCCCAGTCTCCGAGATAGAGCAGTCCGGCGACAAGCAGAAATCCAAGCAGGCATCTGCTGAGAAGCTTCATGACTCGGTCTCCTCTTGTAGGCTAGCACTGGGTCGCGTCGATCGCCGTCGCAGCCTCATGAGCAGAATGACCACCAAAAGCAACTCTATCCCAAATCCTCATCCTGCTTATGCTGTTGCTAGTGCAGGCTGGGCTTGCCCGCCGACCGGCTTCAAGCGAAACTCGAACCAGTTCACCACGGGAATCACCTACACGCTCCAGCCGCGTTAGGATCGGGCTATGGGTCTGTTCAGAAAGAAGCTGAAGCAGGAGCACAAGATCATGCTGCAGGCGGAGCGTGCCGGGGGCGCACTGCTTCCCGAGTACCACCGGGCGACGCCGGAGTGTCCGCACCCGGAGCGCTGGCATATGTACGATTCCATGACTGCCGAAGCCGAGGTTCTCGAGTTTCTGCGCGCGCTCGTGACAACGCTGAAGCCGGAGCTGATCGTTGAGACGGGATCGTTCCTCGGCGTCAGCACCTTGTGGATGGCTGAAGGCTTGCGCGCCAACGGCTTCGGCAAGATTCTCTCTTGCGAGTTTGACCCGCTGGTCTATGCCAAGGCCCAGGAGAAGATTGCCGGCTCGGAGGTGAGGGAGTTCATTGAACTCCGCAATGAATCATCGCTGGAGATGCAGGTTCCGGGAACGATCGACCTCTTGTTTTCCGACTCGGACGTGTCCATCCGCGAGGCCGAGGTGAAGCGGTTTCTTCCGCAAATGCGCCCCACCGGCTTGATTCTGATGCACGACGCGAGCTCTCACCTGAAGACGGTGCGCGAGGCGGCTTTGTCGCTTGAGGCGCAGGGATTGCTCTCGTGCCTGCTGCTGCCTACTCCGCGGGGCCTGGTGCTGGCCCAGAGACGCGCGGGAAGAGTTTAGACACCACGACGCTGTTCTACGCGTGCAATCGCAGGCTCGGAGCTAGTCGTTCGAAAGCAGCATGGTGGCGGCTTTGAGGAGGTTGGCTTCGCGGTCGAGAGCGGCGGCGGTGCGGGCGATCTGGGTGTCGACAGTGTTCCACTCTTTCTGCTCGATTGCTTCGCGCACCGCGGGAAGAGTCTTGACGCCGTAACCGGTGTAGAAGCCGGGGGCGTAGATCATGTTGCGAAACCAGGGACGATTGGGCAAGCCGGCGGAATCGGTGAGGGTGCGTTCGGTCTGGATCAGATCCGCATTCACGGCAGTCTTTCCGTGCAGGGCATGCGCGTTGAAGGTGTTGTCGTAGTCGGCGGCCGCGCGGGTCAGGTCGTCTGAAGCCTTGTCCAAAGCAGTGAAATTGAAGGAGGGAGGCAGGGTTTCGATGGCGGGCGCGACGCTTACCTTAGTCGGATCGGCTGCAGCCTTGTAGGCTCCTTCAGCGATGTTGGTGTTGCGCTCCTTGATCTGCGCGCGGGTAGTATCGGCGAGCTTCTTTACCTCAAGAACGTACCGGTGGATGGTGTCGGCCTGGTCGGCGAACTGGTAGGGGATGACGTCGGCGTCGGCCATGCGCAGGACCATGGTTCCGGCGGTCTCGGCCAGGACGCGCTCGTAGGTGAAGTCGGTGTCCTGAAAGTGGGTGTAGTAGTAGAAGTCGTCATAGATGGAGTGATATTGGCCTCCGCCCTGGTCTTCGCCGTTGTAGCCCAGATTGACGCTGGCGATGCCGAGGTGATCGATGAACGAGGTGTAGTCGGAGCCGGAGCCCAGAGCTCCCAGGCGGGTATCGGGGCGTGTGCGCAGCTCGGCCTTGGTCTCAGGAGTGGCGCGCAGGCTGTCGGCAAGACGCGCGCGCTGCCAGACGGACATGCCGGCCTTGGGATCGTCGATATCCTTGACGACGCCGTTGACGAAGTTTTCAAGCGAGTGCGAGCCTTCGGCGCGGAAAAAGCCGCGTCCGCTGGCGTCGGAGTTGAAGTAAGCCACGGCATGTTTGGATAGCTCGTCGGCGTGAGTTTCCACCCATTCGGTGGAGCCAAGCAGTCCGGGCTCTTCGCCGTCCCAGAAGCAGTAGATCACGGTGCGCTGGGGATGCCAGCCGCTGTGGAGCAGAGACCCGAGGGCGCGGGCTTCCTCCAACTCGGCGCTGGTTCCGCTCAGGGGATCGCTGGCTCCGTTGACCCAGGCGTCGTGGTGATTGCCGCGGATGACCCACTGGTCGGGCATGGTCGAGCCCGGGATGCGGACGATGACATCATAGAGCGGCTTACGATCCCAGTTGAAGCTCATGGCGAGATGGACCTTGGCTTTGCTGGGGCCGACCTTGTAGTTGATGGGCAGCGCGCCGCGCCAGTTCTCCGGCACATCCGGCCCGCTGAGCGCCTTGAGGAACGGGGTCGCGTCGGCGTAGGAGATGGGCAGAACCGGGATTTTCATGATGGTCTGGACCTGCGCCAGCGGAATGAGCTTGACTCCGGCAACGGCTCCGACGCCCGGGGTCTGCGGATCGCCGGGGTAGACGGGCATGTCCAACACGCTACCGCGCTGCACGCCGTCGGGTGGACGCATGGGTCCATTGGGATAGATGTCGCCGTGGGCGTAGCCATCGTCTTTCGGGTCGGAGTAGATGATGCAGCCGACGGCTCCGTGCTGGGCAGCTACCTTTGGCTTGATTCCGCGCCAGGTCTGGCCGTAGCGGGCGATGACGATCGCCCCTTTGACCGACACTCCCATGGCTTCTAACTGCTCATAGTCTGCCGGCGCTCCGTAGTTGACGTAGACCAGCGGCGCGGTAACGTTGCCATCGCCGGAGTAGGCGTTGTACGTGGGGAGCTGTTCCGACTTTTGATTGCTCGTGGGATCGATGGCGAGGGCCGGCTCCTGAAGCTTGGCGGTGTACGGCGTGGGGCCGAGTAACTCCAATTGGCGCGACTTGGGAGTGGGAAAGAGAGCGCTAAACTGCTCGATTTGTGCGTCGAGGCCAAAGGACCTCAGCTGCGCGAGAAGCCACTCGGCATTGTCCTTGTCGTAGGGGGAGCCGACGTGGTGCGGACGTGCGGAAAGACGGCGCATGTTCTCGCGGATATGGTCCGGCTGCGGCATGGCGCGGAATTTCTGCTCCCACTGGACCTCGGAGGCGGAGTGCTCGGGAGTGTAGCCGCGCAGAGGAGTCGAGGCGCCCGGGTCGACGGCATAGGCGGAGCTGACAAGCAACAAGGAGCAGGCGACGATCTGGCGCATGAAGGTCCTCTTGAAAGCTGGAGTTACCCGGTCATCCATAAGGCGTAGGAAGGATACGCGGGAGTTAGATGTAACAAGAAACAATAGGCTGACGTGCAGGACGTAACACCTTTGACCTGCGCTGACGAGGCAGATTCAAAAAGAGAGTTCGTCTAAAATACTCGCTTGTTTTCTGCAAGCGCGTGCTTTTATTCCCGTGCTTCGGTTGTAATATCGAATCCACATCCTGTCAATTTTGAATACTCGCACGACGTCTGCTCTGGGACGAATGAGGACGGATGAGCCAGCGATGTAGCCTCGAGGAGGCACTCTTTATGAAGTGTGGATTGTCTACCGGTCTTTGCTGCGTTGCCGCGTCGATGCTAGTTGCCCCTTTTCCATTTGCTTATTCGCAAATGAGCTCTCACTCGCAACTAGAAAAGATTGTGGATGATCATGCCGCAAACTACAAACAGGTTTCAAAGCAGATATGGGATTATGCCGAGTTGGGTTATCACGAGAGTAAGAGTTCTACCTTGCTGCAGACCCAGTTGAGAGATGCTGGATTCAAGATGCAGTCTGGCGTGGCGGACGAGCCTACCGGCTTCATTGCAAGTTATGGCCAGGGCAAGCCGGTGATTGCGATTCTGGGTGAGTTCGATGCGCTGCCTGGCTTATCGCAGCAAACTGTGGCGCAACGAAGTCCGGTGGTGAGCGGAGCGGCGGGGCATGGCTGCGGGCACAATCTGCTGGGCTCCGGGGCGGCACTGGCTGCGGTCTCGGTCAAGGAGTACATGGTGAGGAACCATGTCGCGGGCACGTTGCGATACTACGGAACGCCTGCCGAAGAGGGTGGCTCGGGCAAGGTCTACATGGTGCGCGACGGCCTGTTCAAGGATGTGGATGTGGTGCTGCACTGGCATCCTTCCGACCGCAATAGCGTGATTAATGGCGGGATGCTGGCGGTCACTTCGGCGAAGTTCACGTTTCATGGAGTGGCCTCGCATGCGGCCATGGCCCCGGACCGTGGACGCTCGGCGCTCGATGCGGTGATGCTGATGGGCAACGGTATCGAGTTTATGCGCGAGCATGTGCCGAGCAGCACCCGCGTCCATTATGTGATCAGCAAAGGAGGCGTCGCGCCGAACGTGGTGCCTGATCTGGCGGAGATGGACCTGATGGCGCGGAGTCCTTCTTCATCGACGCTGAACGGTATCTGGGACTGGATCAACAAGATTGCGCAGGGAGCTGCGCTGATGACGGACACGAAGCTGGAGGTGCGCAACATTGGAAGTGACGCGAACATCATCGGTAATGACGCGTTGGCGGCGGATGCACAGAAGAATCTGGAAGAGGTGGGCGGATACACGTTAGACCCATTGCAAAAGCAGTTTGCGCTTTCGCTGCAAAAGACGCTGCCTCCGGATGGTGCATTGGGCTTGGACCTGACGCAGATGGTTCAGCCGCTAAGACCGTACGATCCAAATGCGCCTTCTGCTTCGACCGATGTAGGCGACGTGAGCTGGACGGTGCCGACGATCGGCTTTGGCGCGGCGACGTTTGTGCCGGGCGTGGCCGCGCATACGTGGCAGGCCGCAGCTTCGGCCGGCATGAGCATTGGCCAGGATGGAATGGTGATTGCCGCGAAGGCGCTTGCCTTGACTGCGGCCGACCTGTTCGCGAGGCCGCAGTTGGTGCAGGCGGCGAAGGCGGATTTTGCAAAGAAGCTTGCGGGTAAGACATATGAGTCGCCGATTCCGTCAGGGCAGAAGCCCATTCTTGGCTATCGTGGGGAGTAAGAGGTGTAGCTCCTATTCCGAATAATCGGCGGGACTACCGCTGAGATGCTTCAAGAAGCGTCATGCTCGTGAGCGGCGAACCGGCATCCTGGCCGTTGGCCTGCAAGGGAAGGCCAGAAACTTCTGCCGCTGCGGACGCGCTGAGCGCCATGCTGATTTTGAGAAACTCCTGCCGGTCGATCTGCGACATAGTTGCCTTGCCTTTATGGCCTTCTGTGTGGATCGCTTAGAACGTAGTGTATCCACAGTGGAAGAAAAGCTTCGGGCCGGTGCAAAAGCGGAGTGAGTTATAGTTCGGAGATCGTTCCTAGATTAATTGCGACCCCGAGGAGTTCTCTTTGCTCTCTTTCTCGATCGTGTTCCGCCAGCGGGGTTCTCTTCAGCGAGCGTTGCTGAGCGGTGCTGCGTTGTCCCTACTTCTGCTTTGTCCTTGGTCCCGCGGCCAAGGGGCAACGCCTCGAACGGGCTCTGCTGCGGCTCCTGCGACGACCGCGGCGCCTGCAGGCGGGGGCGGGGAAGAGGATGTCCTGCTGAAACGTATGGACGATCTGATGTGGTACCAGAAGATGGGCGACATCGCCGAGATCGACAAGTGCGAGTACACCGGACAGCCTGTAGCTCATCCACGAAATAAGAAAGCTCCAGGCGCGACTAATCCCATTCTGCTGCATCTGTACACGTTTATTCCCAAGAAGCTGGACCGGACTAAGAAGCAGCCGCTGATCGTGTTTGTGCACCAGGGCGTGCACGCCAGTCTGGATACGACCATCGACGCGCACCTGATTCGCGAGCTGGTGGAACAGGGATACAGCGTGGTGGCGACCGATTATCGCGGCAGCACCGGATATGGCCGCGGCTTATACGAAGAGATGGATTACGGCGGTCTGGAGGTGGACGATGTCTACCAGGGCATGAAGTTTATGCTCCAGCGCTACAGCTGGCTCGATCCGAAACGCGTTGGCATTGTGGGCTGGAGCCACGGCGGTCTGATTACGCTGATGAACATCTTTGCGCATCCGCACGACTATGCAGTGGCTTATGCGGGAGTTCCGGTCAGTGATCTTGTCGCGCGCATGGGGTATGAGACCGAGGGCTATCGGGAACTCTATACGGCGCCTTACTCCATCGGCGAGAGTGTGCACGACGACATTGAGGAGTATCGGAAACGCTCACCTGTAACACACGTCAGGGAACTGGACACACCTCTGCTGATCCACACGAACACCAATGATGAGGATGTGAATTATCTGGAGGTGGAACACCTCATCCAGGCGCTCAAGGCTGAGGGCAAGAAATTCGACTACAAGGTATATGAGAACGCTCCCGGGGGCCACTACTTCAATCGCACGGATACGCCGTTTGCCCTTGAGTCGCGCCACGAAGTGTACCTGTTCCTCGGAAGGTACCTGCATCCGGATTTTCCGGTGAAGTAGCCAGTAAGGGCCAAGCATCTGCTTGAGATGGAATCTGTCTATGTCCCACATGAACTGATCTTATTCAGCTTCAAAGTTCCGCCGGCTTGTACTTAGATAAAGCAAATAAAGCTCTCCTGCATAGTCAAAGTGGCCGATTGACAAACAAAGCCGTTGGTCTTTGATGCATGTTGTGTTAGCTTCAAGCCACACACTTCACCACAATCTTTTTTCTCGACGATCATGTCAGGAAACCATTTTTCGACCGCGATATCTGCTGCGTTCTATTCGCTCAGTACACCTTCGGCTTTGCTCTTGAGGAAGTCGACTCGCTGCAAATTGTTTTCTGCGCAGTTAGTGCGCACCTGTGTGTAGCAAGCTCTATGTTCGTTTTCATAACTGCTGTGAGCCTTACTAAGATGGACACACCTTGAAAAAGGGGAATTTTAATGAAACAATCTAATTTTCGGTGGCCAGTCGTAGCATTCTGCGCAGTCTTTCTTTCTTCTTGCCCTCTGACGAGCTCTGCTTTCGCCCAGAGCAGTTCAAGTGGCACAGTGACCGGAGCGGTCAGAGATCCTTCCGGCGCGCTGATCCCGGGAGCGGCTATTACGCTGACCAACACCTCCACGCAAGCCATTCTGAAGACTACAACGAATAAAGAAGGTCAATTTGTTATTCCGGATGTTCCCCCTGCCACTTACTCCATTATGGCGAGTAAACCGGGGTTCTCGACCGACGAAATAGCAGAGCAGCCTGTGCTGGTAGGCTCGCAGACGACGGCAAACTTCACGATGGCCATCGGCGCAGAGAGCACCACGGTCGAGGTGGTAGCTTCCAATGCCGATCTGCAGACGATGAATGCTTCGACTGGTACGACGGTCGACCCGGCGATGGTAGAGTCCCTCCCAGCAATCGGCCGTGACGTGGCCAGCTTTGTTACATTGCAACCTGGAGTCACGCCCGGTGGCAACGTGGCCGGCACAACAGTAGACCAGACTACCTTTCAGCTTGATGGTGGGAGCAACACCGCGGACATGGACGGAACGCAAGGGGTTTACACCACCAACAACGTGAACTCCACCTCGGGCGGCTTCATCGCGGGCGGTGCTGGCGGCGTCGTTCCCATGCCACAGGACAGTGTTGAAGAGTTCAAGGTGACCACCTCAGGCCAAACCGCCGACTTCAACAACTCCTCAGGTTCGCAATCTCAAATCGTCACTAAGCGTGGTCGCGACAAGGTACACGGAACTGTATATGAGTATTACCTGGACAACAATTTCGACGGTAATACTTGGCAAAACAACTTTCCCGGCAGCGGCTACACTCCAAAACCGAGCTATCACTATAGTCGCTTCGGTGCCGCTGCGGGCGGACCGATCGCTCCTTACAAATACGGTGGCAAGACCTATCTATTTGCTAATTTCGAAGGGTTTCGATGGCCCAATGCCGCCACCTATGAGCGTGACGTTCCTTCTTATCAATTTCTGCAGCAAGGCCAACTCACTTACGGGTCTAGCGTCTACTCGGCTGCAACATTGTTGAATGACGATCCTCGGAAACTGGGTATGAACCCGGTTCTGAGGAATTTCTATAACACGCAGCTGCCAGTTGCGCCTTCCTCAAACACAGGATCAACGGGAAACAACGGTACAAACTATGCCGGTATCTTCGATCCTAGCTGCGGTGCCTTGTCCGGATCCATTTGCGACAGTGTAAATATTATCGGTTACCGGGCAAATGTCTTGATCCCACAAAGCAGCAACTTCCTTGCTACCCGTCTTGACCACGATTTCGGCCAGAAATGGCATATGTTTGCGAGCTACCGTTACTACCGACTCAACAATCTCACGAGCAACCAGGTGGATATAGGAGGGGTACTTCCAGGAGACAAGATCGGCACGCCCACTGCCGTGACACCGCGTCCGCAGGATCCATGGTTTTTTGTCGTTGGGCTTACCACAAACATCAGCTCTTCTCTTACCAACGACGTTCACTACAGCTTTACCCGGAATGACTGGCAATGGAAGGGTGCTGGCGCTCCGAGCCAGATCTCCGGCGCTAATGGGGCGATC
The DNA here is from genome assembly GCA_964246225.1 of uncultured Acidobacteriaceae bacterium. Classification (GTDB taxonomy): domain Bacteria; phylum Acidobacteriota; class Terriglobia; order Terriglobales; family Acidobacteriaceae; genus Edaphobacter. The sequence goes on from CAXTQE010000027.1 coordinate 15,647, forward strand.
GAACCACTTGGGGAAAGCGGCACGCAGGTTCTTTCTCCTTATAATGTGAACGCCCAAAATATTCGTACACGCATTTGGGATGGCAAGGATAACTTCTTCCGAGATGATCTTTCTAAGCTTAGAGGGGACCACTTCATCCAATTTGGAGGTCAGTTCCAACATAACTTTAACTATCACCAGCGCACGGATAATGGTGCCAGCATCAACTACACACCAACCTACCAGCTTGGCGATACGGGTGGGGGTGGCAATCTAAACTACTCGGCGACTGGGCTAGGTCAGGTCACCGGATCCGGCGTCACTGCGCTGAACATTCAGCGTCAGCTGGATACCTACTACGGTATTGTGACGGATACCCAGGTGGCAAACACCTACACCAACGTGGGTGGAACTCTTTCGCTCAATCCTCCCGTTACGCCTATCAGCGCCAACACAACGATTCCCTACTATAATCTTTACGTTACCGATACCTGGCACTTGAGGCCAAGTATCACGCTCAACTACGGCCTGAGCTATGCGATCGAGATGCCGCCCACGGAGCGCAATGGCAACCAAGTCATGTTTACAGACGTGAGCGGCAATGCGTTGCGTGTACAGGATTATCTAAATGCTCGAAAGAATGCAGCCGCTCAGGGACAAATCTACAATCCGGAGGTAGGCTTTGCTCTCATCAAGAACGTATTAGGTGGACGCAAGTATCCGTATGATCCGTTCTACGGCGCGGTCAGCCCCCGCATCTCCGGAAGCTGGAATCCTAAGTTCAGTAATGAAGCACTGAATAAGATTTTTGGTGACGGCGCAACAGTTATACGTGGAGGTTATGGGCGCATTTATGGCCGAATTAATGGAGATGCTCAGGTGCTCAACCCGCTCCTCTCTCCTGGCCTGATCCTCGCGACCCAATGTAAATACGCTCAGTCTCCCGTTACCGGCTCAGGGAACTGTACCCAAACGAATTACAATGACACAACTGCTTACCGTTTCGGCAACGGCAATGGTTTGGATGGAGTTTCCCCTGTATTAGCAACCGCAGCCTTACCACTTACTCTTGCACAGCCCTACCATCCGGGCTTCGATGGACCTGGCGTTCAGTTAGCTTCACCGGTAGATCCGAGTTTACGTCCTAACGACGTCGACACGATCAATTTCTCTGTTCAGCGGCAGGTCAATCGGAAGATGCTGGTGGAGGCTGGTTACATTGGCCGTCTTATTCATCACGAGTACATCCAGTTGAATCCCAACCAGATTCCCTACAATCTAAGTCAGGGCGGCCAGACATTCGTAGCAGCTTACGACGCAATCGAAGCTGCATTTGGCTGTACCACTTCCGCTAGTCTCTGCTCCTCAAGCGTTACACCCACAGCAAGTATTTCTCCGCAACCGTTTTTTGAATCCGCACTCGGAGGCGTTGGTTCTGCCTATTGCACCACGAATGCGAGCGGAGTGGCGACCGCGTATGGAAGCTGCACCGCTGCGGTGGTCGCCAAGCAAGCCAGCAAATTTCGTGCTCAGCAGGTCTTCGCACTTTGGCAAGCTTTGGATAATAACGTGAGTGGTGCAAGTGGAGCAGGCTTCGTCTTCCCGCGAAGCTTGATGGGGACCGCCACTTCGAATGCAACCTATGGTGGCGCGGGTCAGGTTGTCACTGGTCTTAGCATGGGAACACCAGCTGGTTACAGCAACTATCACGGTGGTTACATTTCCTTTAAAGCCAACAGCTTTCACGGGTTGACTGCGCAGGAGAACCTGACATGGAGTAAGGCCCTGGGGCTTGGTGCCTACAATCAATCCACCAGCTCCATCGGTGCAGAAGATAACTACAACCTCAGCCAGCAGTACGGCCGTCAGAGCTTTGATCAAAAGTTGATCTTCAACACTTTTATTGTCTATCAGACCCCTTGGTTCAAAGAGCAACGTGGATTTCTAGGACGTGCTGCCGGAGGTTGGACAATTTCTCCTGTGCTGACGGCGGGTACCGGTCAGCCGCTGCAATGTGTTTCAAATAACAACGGCCAGAACTTTGGTGGTGAAGACGGTGCTAACTTTACCGACACTGAAAACTGCGTCTTCACTTCTAAGTATACGGGGGGCTCTCACACAAACCGCGGAGTTACGGGAACCGCTGATCCTCTTAACGCAACGACCACTGCTACCAGTGGCATCGGAACCAACTATAAAAGGCCCGGCGGTTCTTCTGCCGTGAACATGTTCCTGAATCCGGCCGGAGTGTTTGATATGGTCCGCCCTCCGATCCTTGGCATTGACGCACGTGATGGCGGCAGCGGTCCGATCAGTGGGCTTGGCTATCTAAACCTAGATATGAGTGTCAAGAAGGACATTGTCGTATTTGAGAGGTTCAATCTTGAAGCAACTGGTGTGTTCCTGAATTTCTTGAACCATAACGATTTTGCTCAACCCAGTCTCACGCTTCAGAGTCCGACAAATTGGGGTACTACTAAGACTCAGGGAAATACGCCGCGTCAAATAGAGATGGGTCTTCGCGCAAGCTTTTAGGCTGCTTAACTAGCTCCTAAAGCAAAACAGCTCCAGGAGAAATCCTGGAGCTGTCGTTTTGTTTGGAGAGGTTTTGTACCGTGCTTGACCAAGCAGCAGCGGGAATACTGCCTGAACCTCCTCACGCGTACATGCCACGCTGCTTAGTGGTGTAGGCGACACGATCAATGGCCAGCATGTAGGCGGCAATGCGGTTGTTTACACCGTGCGACTCGGCGTAGGCGATCACGTCTTTGAAGGATTCGGACATGATGGCGTCGAGGCGCTGGTTGACTTCGGCTTCGGTCCAGAAATAGCCCATGCGGTCCTGGACCCACTCGAAGTAGCTGGCCGTGACGCCACCGGCGTTGGCTAAAATGTCGGGGATCACGAAGATCTTCTTCTCTTCGAGGATGTCATCGGCAACCGTGGTTGTCGGTCCGTTGGCACCCTCGCAGAGGATTCGGCAGCGGAGGCCGGCGGCGTTTTCACTGGTGATCACGTTCTCGGTTGCCGCTGGGATCAGGATCTCGCAGGAATGCGTGAGTAGTTGGGCCTTGTCGCAGGCTTCGGCTTCGGCAAAGCCGTTGATTGTTCCGGTGCGGGCGCGATGCTCGATCAGCGAGGGCACGTCGATACCGTGCTCGTTGAGGAGCGCTCCGTCGTATTCAGCGATGCCCAGAATGGTGTAGCCCTTGCCGTAGAGCAGCTTCGCGGCGTTTGAGCCTACGTTGCCGAAGCCCTGGATGATGACGCGGCACTCGGCAATATCCATGCCGAGATACTTGACGGCTTCGTCACAGCAGACTGAGATACCACGGCCGGTGGCTTCCTTGCGTCCGCGCGAGCCGCCCAGGTTGACCGGCTTGCCGGTTACGACGGCGGTCGATGTCCGGCCGGTGTGCATGGAATACGTATCCATGATCCACGCCATGGTTTGCTCGTTGGTGTTCATGTCCGGCGCGGGGACGTCTTTTTCCGGGCCAATGAAAGGAATCAGTTCAGCGGTGTAACGGCGTGTCATCCGCTCGAGCTCGCCCTGGGACATGTTCTTGGGGTCGCAGATGACGCCGCCCTTGGCTCCGCCGAAGGGAATGTTGACGACGGCGCACTTCCAGGTCATCCAGCTGGCGAGTGCGCGTACTTCGTCGAGCGACACATCCGGCGCGTAGCGGATGCCGCCCTTGGCCGGGCCGCGGGCCTGGGAGTGCTGGACGCGGTAGCCGGTGAAGACCTCGATCGTTCCGTCATCCATGGCGACCGGGATGTGCACGATGATCTCGCGCGTTGGATAGCGGAGGATCTTCCAGATGCCCTGGTCGAGGTTCAACTTCTTTGCTGCGTAATCGAATCGTGCGGCCTGCGCCTCCCAGGGATTTTTCTCCTGTTCGAGCGTCATGGTCGTGCGGCTTGTTGCCATAGTCTCCAACCCCTGTGCTCGTCTTAGCTCTGTTTTCGGTACCAATGATTCCGCCGCCATTGCGTTTCTCCCTACGTACTGATGGTGAGAGCCCAAAGACGATGCTTTCGTTTCCCGGTGCGGCGGCGCGGACCGAACTTCGCGGAGTATAAGCCGTGGCAAAAACCCGACGCAACTCGCCTTTTGGGGGATAGGGCGGGTTCACGGCGGGTGGCGTATACGATTGTGGTATCGACATGAAGCGGAAAAATGAAACTACGCCGACTCCGGATGCGTTTCGCAAGCTAGCCAGAAGCCATACCCTGATCCCCGTCTATCGCACGGTGACTGCCGATCTGGAGACGCCGGTGTCTGCGTTTCTGCGCATCGCTGACCAGGAACCCGAGGCGTTTCTGCTGGAGAGCGTGGAAGGAGGCGAGCATGTGGGGCGCTTCACTTTCATCGGGATCGCGCCGTACAAGAAGATGGTTGCGCAGGGCCGACAGATCCTGGTTCAGGATGGACGCCGGCGCAGGACGTTTACGGGAGACATCTTTGAAGAGTTGAAGCTTGCGCTCGGCGGCCACACACCGGCGCGATTGGCTGGACTGCCGCCGTTCACAGCCGGAGCGGTGGGCTTCTTTGCTTATGACGTTGTGCGATTGATTGAGAAGCTGCCGGAACTGGCCGTCGATGAGCTTGGCGTGCCGGATGCCTGCCTGATGTTCTTCGATCAGGTGCTTGCGTTCGATCACGTGAAGAAGGAAATTCTTCTGATTGCCACGGCGGACTTGACTCGCGGCGGGTCTTACGAGAAGGCGCTGAAGCGGCTGGGACGCATGGAGAAGCGGCTGTCGTCGGCACTGCCGGCGTCAGCTACGAAGCGCAGCGGCAAGGACAAGGCGGGAAAACTAAAGATGGTGCCGCGGACTTCCAAAGCGGCTTTTCTGAAGTCGGTTGCCAAGGCGAAGGAGTACATCGCAAGCGGCGACGTATTTCAGTGCGTGCTCTCGCAGCGTTTCGATTGCGAGCCGGGCGTGGAGGCGTTCGAGGTATATCGTGCGCTGCGGATCGTCAATCCTTCGCCGTACATGTACTTTCTCCGGTTCGGGATTGAGCGGACAGGGGAGGCTTCCGCGGCGCACATCGTGGGTTCGTCGCCGGAGCTGCTGGTGCGCGTGCACGACCGCACAGTGGAGTATCGGCCCATTGCAGGAACGCGGCGACGAAGCGCGGACGAGGTGGAGGATCGTGCGCTTGAGGCCGATCTGCGGGCTGACGCCAAAGAAGTTGCCGAACACGTCATGCTGGTCGACCTGGGGCGCAACGATGTGGGTAGGGTCAGTGAGTTTGGGAGTGTGCGCGTCAAGGACCTGATGTTTGTCGAGCGATACAGCCACGTGATGCACCTGGTAAGCGCGATCGAGGGACGGCTGAAGTCTGACTTGGCCGCAATCGACGCGTTCAAGGCATGCTTTCCGGCTGGAACTTTGAGTGGCGCGCCGAAGATCCGGGCGATGGAAATTATCGAGGAGCTGGAACCGGCACGGCGAGGCGTGTACGGGGGAAGCGTATTCTATGCCGATTTCAGTGGGAATCTCGATAGCTGCATTGCGATCCGGACGCTGTTTATGGAAGGCAAACACGGATCCGTGCAGGCTGGTGCGGGTATTGTCGCGGACAGCGTGGCGGAGAATGAATTTGAGGAGTGCGGCAATAAGGCGCGGGCGGTGGTGCGGGCAATCGAACGAGCGAGAGAGACCTAGATTTGTGGATCATCCATTCCGACGTACAGGTTGGCGTTGATGCAGAACACTCCTAGACAGAAAAATGCGGGAAGAATGGCTGAGCGTATGGACCCGAATAATTGCCGGACGATAACCCCGCACAAAGCACAGCAAGTAAGAAGCGAGATAAGTGAAACAACACGAGCAGCAAGTAAGTACTCGTGCGTGAAACGATGTAGAGATGCCATCAGAGAAAACGATAGCATCGGTAACTTCTCGTCTACCAGCCATGCGTAACTGAAATAGTTGCAGATGGTTTACTACGCGTTTGGTCGAGTAAATATTCCAGCCTACGTTATGGCCAACCTGGAGCCGGAAGGCTGAACGAGCAAATAGCCCAACCACTGCAAATAGCATACAAGGGATCATTGTTCGAGCCCTTAGTATGCTGTGCGACTTCGTAGACTGGTTTCGAGTACAACCGGAAGCCGCTACTGTTCGCTTTCCTGCTGGATGGCCCACCATACACCACCTACGATCTGCGCAGCACCTATGACGCGCGTCAGTGCCGGCCGCTGGTGGAGGGCGTGCATCAGATCCTGCCAGGGCTGCGGACCAGTCTTCCAGGCGAGCGCGTCTTTTTGCGGATGAGCCAGGGCCATAACGCCGTCGCCGATCAGGATCATGGCAGCAAAGTGCTTCCAGCGGGAGGTGGAGAGAAACATAGGGAAACCTCTGCAGGATAGACGCCCCACAGTGCGCCGCTGTTGGCTGGAGGATAGAATCGAACCATGGTCTTCGTGCTGGACAACTACGACTCGTTTACCTACAACCTGGTGCAATATATGGGTGAACTGGGCGCGGAGATGGTGATTCGGCGTAACGACGAACTCACTCCGGAAGAGGTCGAGGCGCTGAGACCCGATCGCATCCTGATCTCGCCTGGGCCTTGTACGCCGCAGGAGGCGGGCATCAGCATCGGTCTGTTGAAACATTTTGCCGAGCGTCAACAGGCCGGCGGTCCTCGTACGCCGATCCTTGGAGTTTGTCTTGGGCATCAGGCTATTGGTGCGGCCTTCGGCGGGCAGGTGGTGCGCGCGGCGCAACTGATGCACGGCAAAACGAGCGAGGTGGAGCATGACGGACGCACCATCTTTGCAGGCATTCCTTCGACGATGACCTGCACGCGATATCACTCGTTGATCGTCCAACAGGAAGGCCTGCCCGACGAGCTAGAGGTCTCCGCCAGAACGGCGGATGGTGACATCATCATGGGTCTGCGGCATCGCTTTCTGCCGATTGAAGGCGTGCAGTTTCACCCGGAGAGCGTGCTGACCAGCCATGGACGCACGATGATTGAGAACTTCCTAAAGATGTAGGAGTGAGGGATGAAGGTCTGGCAGGTGCTGGTGACAATGGGATGGGCGGCCGCAGCAGGTGCAGTCTCGGCCCAAGTCACGCCGCAGCCAGTAGGGACGGTTTCGCTGGCGGACGCCACTGTTCAGGGCTCTGGCGGCCAGAAGGTGGTGCTCGCCGGCGGCCGCGCAGAGCTGAGCGGAAGCAGCATCGTCACCGCCAATCCGGGAAGAAATGCCGAAGTAACTCTAACGCGGGGGGGCACCATCCGTGTATGTCAAACCAGCGTGCTGCATGCGGCTCGCTCGGCCGGGGATGCGCTGTTTCTGGCGCTTGACCGTGGAGCGATGGAGATCCGCATGAAGGCCGAGGCGAATGACATTGTGCTCACACCAGACCTGCGATTTACCCTGGAGTCGGCCGGTTCGCTCGAGCTCGAGATGCGCGTCTCCCGCAACGGAGACACGTGCGTTGAGAACCGCGGCCACAAGGCGCCAGTCATCAACATCACGGACTCGTTCGGCGAGGCGAGCTACCAGATCAAGCCCAACCAGCATGTGCTGTTCGAACACGGAAGCCTGCGCGAGGTGGTCGACCGCGAGACGACGCCCTGCGGCTGTCCGCCGGAGGCGAAGCCGGGAGTGTCGATTGCCGAGGCCTTGCTAAGCGCCAAGGGACCCGTTACCCCGACGGAGGCTGCAGCCGCCCATCCGTTTCCAGCCGCCCAAAGCGAAGGCCTGGCAGAGCCCGAACCGGTTGCTCCCGAGACGCCAAGCGGTGGAACACATGTGCAGGTGGGCGCGACGCTTGCCTATGATCCGACCGCCCCAAAGGCAGTTGAGCCAGAGAGCGCCGGTGCACCAGCTCCGGAAGCGGTTGGAACTTCACCTACGCCTCCTGTTGCTGCTCAGACTCACCACAATCCCTTCGCAGCAGTGGGGGACTTTTTTATGCGGCTGTTTGTGCGATAGGGTTCGTGCGATTGTCCTTAGGCTTCAGTCGAGAAGGATCAAGCTGCAGCATTGAGGAATTATGTGGACCATCGTATTGCTTATCGGGTCAAACATCTTCATGACCTTCGCCTGGTATGGGCACCTGCGATACAAGAATGTCGCGTTATGGAAGGTCATTCTCGTGAGCTGGTCCATTGCTCTGTTTGAATACTGCCTGCAGGTTCCCGCAAATCGCATCGGTTCGAAGACCTTCTCGCCCGATCAACTGAAGGTCATCCAGGAAGTGATTACGCTTGTGGTCTTCGGCGTGTTCAGCGTCTTCTACTTTGGCGAACGTCTGCATTGGAATCACTTGGTGGCGTTTGCCTGCCTTATCGCGGGAGCATCTTTTATGTTTCACAAGTTTTGATCGCGCGTTGCTGCACGGATTCGCTGGTGCAAGCGGCGAGGCTCGCGAATTTAGGTGCGGATCTACTGCGGTACAATCGACAGGTTAGGGGCTCAACCGGCTCGCCCGTGATCCAGCCCTGATCCATCACCTTCAGAGAAGAGATACGAGGCACTTATGTCAATCCCTGCTACGCAGATGCGGCCAGGCATGATTATCAAGTTCAAGGACGACCTGCACCTAGTGTTTTCGGTTGAACATCGTACACCGGGCAATTTGCGCGCCTTCATACAGGCCAAGCTGCGTAACGTGCGCACGGGTTCGATGTTTGTGGAGCGCTTCCGCTCGCCCGATCCCATTGACCGCGTGTTCGTGGACGAGATCAAAATGGAATATCTCTATAACGATGGCGATGACTACTACTTTATGGACGATAAGTACGAGCAGACGATGCTGAAACGCGACACGCTTGGCGATGCGGTCGAGTTTCTGACACCGAACCTATCGATCAGCGTGAGCTTTCACGATGGCAAGGCAGTCGGCATTGAGTTGCCGACTGCGGTTGAGATGACGGTCGTCGAGACGGAACCCGGCATCAAGTCGGCGACGGCGTCTTCGGTGACCAAGCCTGCGAAAACCGAGACGGGTCTTGTTGTGCAGGTGCCGCCGTTCATCAATGAAGGTGAAAAAATTCGGGTCGATACGGCGGAAGGCGCGTACATGAGCCGCGCATAATGTTACGGGTATAGCAAAGCCCTAGTCAGCGCTAGGGCTTTGCTCTGCGACAAAACTTAGTATCTCAGCCAGACACCGAAGGTGGGCTCCTCAGTGTTGACCCAGGTCTTTGAGGAAAGGGTGGACTGGAGATAGTCCGGCGCACGATAGATCAGGTCGCGGCCCTGCACACGGAAGCCAAAGTGCGGATTGCTGGTTGGGATGTCGAACCCTACTTCAAGGAGACCGGTTCCGCGCCACTGGTTCTGGCCACTGGTCGTGGGTAGGAAGTCAATGTATCCTCCGCCAATCGAGACAAAAGGCTGCAGCTTACGAAAGTGCGGATGAAACAGGTAAGCGGCCGTCGCCTCATGCATGTTGGTCTTCGGATTAGCGCTGTAGGTGGATGCGTTATAGATTTCGCTGAAGCGCGTGTAGCCGTAGTTGACCTCAATGCCTGCCCAGGAGACCGGATGATCCCGGATGGTGAAGTAACCTCCGAAGGAATCGCGCGTGCTTTGCGTAACGCCGGTATAGGTTGAGGTAAGAGGAGTGGTGAACTGCCCGAGGGCGCCTCCGCCGATGTCTCCATTATGGATCTTGTAGAACTGCGCATGGGCCGCAGTCGCAGCCAGAAAAAACGCGCAAAGGGAGGTAAGGACGCGTGGGGACGTCTGCATGATCTCGGTTCTCCGTTCCTTGTTGGGGAGGACGGAAGCGTGCTCGCCGTTCCAATGGCCAGCCGACTTCCCGTGCAGTCCTCGTACGTTTTCAAAAGATCGGTGACCGCCGTGAGGCTCGGGCCAGCCGACGCCATTCGTTTTGTAAACAGACGCCCAGAGAGCCGCATGGGGTTGCATCGATGCCGGGGCCTGAGTAGGTCCTGTTGATACGGCTGCTGTACCTCTGCCAGCAAGGACGTTTGCGCCGCATGCCGAGCGATGCGAGACTGGTAGTGTGGATGAGCAACTCGAGGTAAAGCATTTCCTGGTGAAGGGTCGTGTACAGGGCGTCGGCTTCCGCTGGTTTGTGCACCGCGAAGCCGCTGAAATCGGCCTGCGAGGGTGGGTTAAGAATACCGACGAAGGTCACGTTGAAGTCGTGGCGGCGGGCGATGGCGAACAGCTCGCTGCGTTGGAGATCGCTCTGCACAAGGGATCGCGCGGCAGTCGTGTAGATGCAGTGGTGGAGCATGATCTGGAAGCGCAGGAAGCCGAGAAGCTCGGGCAGTTTGTAATCGAAGGAGCCTGGTAGATGGTCCGTAGTGACGCCATGAATTGTGAGCCTCTCAAGCAGCTGATACGGACCGTTCCGGACTTTCCCAAGCCCGGGATTCTGTTCTATGACATCACTACGCTGCTGAAAGACAAGGCTGGGTTTGCGCAGCTGATCGATGCTTTTGCCGCTCATTATATTGGGCGAGAGATCGACCTGGTGCTTGGTATCGAAGCGCGAGGCTTCATCTTCGGGCCGGCGCTTGCGTATCGGCTCAACGCCGGCTTTGTGCCGGTGCGCAAACCGAAGAAGCTGCCCGCACCTGTGGCGCGCGTCAGCTATGACCTGGAGTACGGGACCGACTCGCTGGAGATTCACCTGGACGCGATCGAGCCAGGGCAGCGCGTGATTATCGTCGATGACTTGTTAGCAACAGGCGGAACGATGCAGGCGACAGTAAAGCTGGTACGCCAGCTCGGAGGCGAGATTGCCGGTATCGGCTTTGCCATTGAACTTGACTTCCTCCAAGGTCGGGCAAAGCTGGAGGAGTACGATGTGCTGACTCTGCTGCATTACAGCGAGTAGGCTGGACCGGTCAACGAGACGATTTGTCGGCCCCCTCGCGATCATCTCTTTCTGTAACTGGTTCTAGTCTTAGTTTAGGCTCACCTGGAAGATGCAACGTTGTGTGCGGCTCGAATGGACTTACTGCCCTACCTATTCGCCCTGCATGGCTAAGCTGGCACGTTAGAGTTGGAATAAGTCTCCTCGACAAGGAAATGGGCGCACATAATATCTCTCCGCCCAACTTATCGATCGACTTACTTCCTCGAACCAAGATGCATCCCAATCATTGAAATAACGGAGGACGAACTGATGATTCAGTCACAAGGTTATGCCGCGCAATCGAAGACTTCACCCCTTACGCCGTTCAGTTTTGAACGCCGCGATCCGGGACCCGCAGACGTTGTTGTCGAGATTGCCTACTGCGGTATCTGTCACTCGGACATTCACCAGGTGCGGGACGAGTGGGGCGGATCAATCTATCCGATGGTTCCGGGACATGAGATTGTCGGGCGCGTGACTTCGGTGGGAACGGACGTGAAGAAGTTTGCAGTCGGGGACCTGGCGGGGGTGGGCGTGATGGTCGACTCCTGTCGCGTGTGCATGAACTGCAAGGCGCAGGAGGAGGCCTACTGTGAGAAGGGTTTCGTCGGAACATACAACGCGAAATACTACGACGGGGAGATCGCACAGGGAGGCTACTCAAACAACATCGTGGTGGATGAGCGCTACGTGCATACGATTTCAAAAGCGCTGGAGCCGAAGCTTGCCGCGGTCGCCCCGCTACTCTGCGCTGGTATCACGACTTACAGTCCTCTGAAGCATTGGGGTGTGGGGCCGGGCAAGAAGGTTGGCATTGTGGGACTGGGTGGGCTTGGCCACATGGGGCTGAAGTTTGCGCACTCCTTTGGGGCTCATGTTGTACTGTTCACTACCTCCTCCGGCAAAGAGGCGGACGCCAAGCGGTTGGGGGCCGACGAGGTCGTGCTGTCCAAGGATGCCGACGCGATGGCGAAGCAGGCCGATAGCTTTGATTTCATTCTGGACTGTGTTTCCGCGCCCCATGACCTGAATACCTATCTCGGCTTGTTGCGCCTAGATGGAACGCTTTGCCAGGTGGGATTGCCCGAGCAGCCATTGCCGGTCAATGCATTTTCTCTGGTCAAGAACCGCCGCCGCTTGTCTGGATCGATGATTGGCGGGATGGCGGAGACGCAATCCATGCTGGACTACTGCGCGGAGCACGACATCGTCTCCGACATTGAGATGGTCGGCGTCAAGGGGCTCGATCAGGCTTATGACCGCGTCGTCAAGGGAGACGTGAAGTACCGGTTTGTCATCGATCTCGCGACTCTCTGATGCGCAAAAGGCGCGGCTAGAGCTTTGCGCGCTGGTTGGAGTCGGGCTGGGGTGTGCCGGCATACGCTGAGCTGCCTGGATCTCCGGGGAGCTCGCCGAGGTAAGTCTCGGGTTTGATGTCGTCGTTGATGACGGGGAGGGAGGGGAGGTTGGCGGTGTTGCCGGCCTCCTTGACCACGGCGTTGGCGTGTTCGAGCACCTCCTCGATGGTCATGGTGTACATCTCGCGGCCGTTGTCGTAGCCGGAGTCGATGGCGGACTTGAGGTAGCGACCGGCGGCCTGGGCGGCGACGTAGTCGGTGATGACCTTGCCGGTCTGGCGCTTCATCTCAATCCAGGCTAGGTTGGGCATGGCGATCCAGACGCTGCGGCCGTTGACGGCGAAGCGGATGTCGGTGGCGTCCGCGTGCCGGGTGGCGATGGCGACGACGGTTCCCTTCCAGGTGCAATGGAGCGGTTCCGCTGTCCAGCGATCGGTTACCGTGAAGTCTTCATACATGAGAGTAAGAGTAGCTGAAGCGCTTTCGAGAGGGCAAACAGGGGATCCCCTCCACCCCGGGTAAAAGTACCTAAAATCTTCAAAACAGACGGGTTAGATCCGGACCAAAGGGTCTGGTGAACGCAATTGTGGGTGCACCATTTCTGGGGCACCCACTTTTGGAACGAGAACGGTCGTTAGAAGGTGATCTTGGCGGAGGCCTGGAGGACACGGGGTCCACCTACGCCGTTGACATTTCCAGTACCAGAGCCCAAGGTGCTGGTGATCTGGCCGAAGGTGCTGGAGCCTACGGTAGACCCGGGAAGTCCGAAGGCGGGAGTGTTGGACAGGTTGAAGGCGTCGGCACGGGTGGTGAGACTGACCCGCTCGTGGTAGATCGGAAACACCTTGAAGATGGACAAGTTGTCGGCAAAGTAGCCGGGTCCGCGGAACTGGTTGCGTTGGGTTCCGCCGATGATGCCTGTCGGCGCGGCGACGAAGCTGGCGGTGTTGAACCAGGTGGGATAGCTGGCCGTGTTTCCTCCAACGGTATTGTGAGTGACCTGGTAGGTGCCAGTCTGGTTTGCGGTTTGCGTCGTTCCAGGCGTAGTGCTGGTCGAGGTGATGGTGAAGGGCAGGCCGGAGAGCGCGGAGACGATGGCCGAAGTTCTCCATCCGCCGAGCACGTAGGAGGCGATTCCGGAGCTGAAGTAGCGGTGACCTTTTCCGGCGGGTAGCTCGTAGGTGATGGTCTGCTCGTAGTTGAGGGTTCGGTCGAAATCGGCCAGGTTGTAGTTGCGATGGACCGGACCGCTCCAGAAGAGCAGGCCTCCATCCTGTGCGCCGGTCTGGTAGTTTTGCGCCTTGCCCCAGGTGAGGGCAGAGGTGAAGCCGAGTCCCTTGGTGAAGCGGCGGTTGAACTGGACCTGCAGGGATTCATAGTTGGTCGAGTAGCCGAGGAAGTACTCGGTCACCGCGGCTGTTTTCCCGAAAGCGACGTTGAAGGGGTCAAAGGCTGCACTCTGGCCATAGGTGGTGGGCTGGTTGATGTTTTGTGCCACGTCAATGCGGGTGCCGTGGTTGGCAACATAGGCGATCTGGAGCGATGAGTCGCCGGGCAGTGCCTGTTGGACGACGGCGTTCCAGGACGTGACGTAGGCGTTGCGGAAGTTGAGAGGAATGTAGAGATTGGCGAGGCCGATGGTTCCGTTGGCCGCGCTTTCGGTGAGGGTTCCAGCGGAGGAGAAGGCGGCGGTCGGGGTGGCGGGGATGCCGGTGTTGAAGTTGACGACTCCCCCGGCGGGATTGAGGGCTGGGCCGTAGGTTGGCGTGTTGGTGTAGAAGGTGCTGGTCTTGATGGGGTAGTTGTAGGCGTAGCTGTTGTCGACGAAGGGCACGTAGCTTACGCCGAAGCCTGCGCGGATGACGGTGGTCTCAGACGCGCGATAGGCTGCGCCGAGACGGGGAGCATAGTTTTTGTAGTCGGTGGCCATGCCGAGATTGGAGGGATTCCCGTCTACTCCGGCCTGGACGAGCTGGTTATTGGCGGGATTGTAGTTGACGAAGCCTCCGGCTTTGCGCGGCGTGGCCGGTGGATAGAGCTCATAGCGCAGGCCGATGTCGAGCGTGAGCTTGGGGGTGGCCTGCCATTTATCGGAGACGAAGAAGAAGAGCCAGGTCTGGCGATAGGCGGGGAAGGTGCTGTTGGTGTCCTGACCGACCTGGTAGGGCGTGTTGAAGAGAACGCTGGCGATGTCATTGGCCTGCCCGGTGACAGAGCCGTTGAAGGCTGCGGCGCCGGGTTCCGAGGTTTGGTTCTCGCCGAAGTAGAAGGTTCCGGCTGCGGCGTTGTTGTTGCCTTGCAGGAGGTCGTCGCGGACGCGGCGGATGTCGGCCCCGGCTTTGAGGGTGTGATTGCCGAGGATCTTGGTCCAGTTGTTCGCGAAGTCGATGTTGGATTCGGCGCGCAACCAGGGCAGCGAGGGCGAGTAGCCGATCAGCGGGTTGCCGGTTCCAAGTTCGCCATTGCCTCCGAAGTTCGAGACCTGGAAGGCGACCTGGCCGCTGCTGGTGATGACGTTGTTGGTGCCGTTGGGGCCGTTGCCGGGGATGCCGAGCGTTCTGGCGTCGTTGGTGCCGTAGTCGGTTTGGGTGGCGGAGTTGCGCAGGTGGGCGACGCCGATGCGTGCCTCGGTGAAGAGGGTGGGCGAGAAGACGTGGTCGTAGTTGCCTCCGGTGCTGTAGGCGGAGGCGACTCCTGTGGCTTCGAAGCCTCCTCCGGCCGGGCCGCCGAGGAACGCGCCAAAGGTAGGTGCCTGGAAGGTGTTGGTGGTCTGGTGCGAGAAGCGCCCGCTGAGATGATCCTTCGGCGAGATCGTGTAGTCGGATTTGATGTCGTAGCTGGTGGAGTCTTTGCTGAAGGGCAGGTTTTGCGAGAAGTTATTGGTTTGGGTTCCGGCGATGTAGGCAGCGCTGGCGAGGTTGATGGCGGGGTTGCGGGCCTGGGCGTCGATCATCTGCAGAACGGTGAGGGCGATTGGGCTGATTCCGGGGTTGGTGAGTGGAATCAAGTTTCCGGCGAAGGCGGTGCGGCCGGTTCCGCAGACAGCGCCTGTCGCAGAGGGGTTGCTGCAGGTTGCGGTCTGGCCGGTGTTGGGATTGTAGACCTGGCCCTTGTAGCCGCTCAAATTGAGGTTGCCGTTGGTGACGTTGTAGAAGGGGATGGTGGTATTGGTGGTGGAGGATTCGTGGTCGGAGACGCGGAGGAAGTCGCCGAAGAAGAAAAGTTTGTCCTTGACGATGGGGCCGCCAATGGATCCTCCGGTGTAGTTATAGACAAGGCGTCCGTTGGGGGCTTTGGCGAAGTAGTTGCGGGCGTTGACGCCGTTGTTCTCTACGTTTTCAAAGGCGGAACCGTGGAAGCTATTGGTTCCGGATTTGAGGGTGACGTTGACGACTGCGCCGACGGCGCGCCCGAACTCTGCCTCGAAGTTGTTGGTGGTGATGTCGACGTTCTGGATGGCGGCGGCGGGTGGGACGAGGATGATGTGGATGCCGGTGCGCTGGTCGTCGTCGATGCCTTCGATCTGGTACAGGTTCACGTAGGAAGACTGGCCGTTTGCATTGACCGAGAGGTAACCGGAGCGACTCCGGGAATGGTATTGAGCAGCGATTGGAAGTTATTGCCGCTTGAGAGGGGGAGGTCGGCGATCTGGCGCTCGCCGAGGGTGGTGGAGATGTCGGCGCGATCGGTTTGGAGCGTGGGCGGCGCGCTTGAGACGGTGACGGTATCGGAGACGCTTCCGGTGGCGAGGTCGAGGTCGACGCGCGAGGTGGCGTTGGTGTCCAGGATGATGTTTTCGCGGATGACTTTTTTGAATCCGGTGACGGCGACGGTGACGGTGTACGTGCCGGGGGGAAGGTCGGGCTCGGTGAAGTTGCCGCTCTCGTTGGTGACCGCGGTGTGCACGGCGCTTTGTCCGGTGAGGGTGATGGTGACCGGGATGTTGGGGACTGCTGCGCCGGTCGGGTCGGTGATGGTGCCGACGATGGTGCCGCTGACGGCCTGGGCGTGCAGGGAGAGATTTCCAGAGACGGCAAGGAAGCAAACTACAACCCACTTTGACCACGTACTGCGCATCTTGATACTCCTCACGAAAGTTCACTACGGGATAAAAACGATCTTTGAACTCTCGGAAAGTTACGTGGGCTAAGCAACCTTCGTCAAGGGCCTAGTGTGCGGGCGCAGGACGACAGTTTTGGGTGTCTTGCGCTGAGGAAAGGGGGTGGAGGCACTTGGAAACGGCATACCTGACAGCATCAGATTGCGAAGGAGCGATAGAATAGATGGGGGAAGTTTGCACGATTCAGATGATCGAGAGTGCGGTGGAGCTTGCGGCGCTTGCCCCTGCGTGGGAGAGGCTGTGGGCGGACGATCCGGGAGCAAAGCCGTTTCAGCATCCGGCGTGGCTGCTGCCGTGGTGGAGGCAGTTTGGGCAGGAACGGCTCCTGGTGTGCACGCTGTGGAGGGGCGAGGGGCTGGTTGGGCTGCTGCCGGCGTATGTGTACCAGGCTGATGCCGAGGCTGAGCGGCAGCTGTTGCTCGTGGGAGCGGGGACGTCGGATTACCTGGACGGGGTGTTTGCGCGGGGGTGCACGGTGGAGCAG
>CAXTQE010000028.1:0-8218 GCA_964246225.1 uncultured Acidobacteriaceae bacterium
ATGCTGGCCTGGATGGAGCCGGGGTTGGGGTTGGTGTCGCCCCAGTGGCTCTTGCGATGGTTCAGAAAGGCGGCGAGGCCAAGGGCGGCGAAGACGAGAAGGTGCAGGGCGAGGGCGGCGTAAAAGCCGGGAGCCAGACCGGTCTCAGGTCTGCGAAGTTTGCGGGTTGGGAGAGTTTCGGTCGGCATGGATGGCTGGACCGACTACTTCTCGTAGGGCTGGGTGACGATGGAGATGTTAGTGATGCCGGCGCGTTTAATGGAGTCCATGACGTTAGCAAAGGCGCCGAAGGGAACGCGCTCGTCGGCGCGGACGTAGACGGTTTTCTGCGCTTCGGTGCCTTGCCGGGACAGAAGCAGGGCGGGCAGGTCATGGATGTTGATGGCCTTGTCCGAGCCCTGGGCCTGAAGGTACACGTTCTGGTCTTTGTCGATGGTGACGACCATACGCTCTTCGGTGAGGGCGGCGGTGGAACGGGTGTGCGGGATGGCGACGTCGATGCCGGACTGGAGCACGGGGGCGGTGAGCATGAAGATGAGCAGAAGGACGAGCACGACGTCTACCAGGGGCGTGATGTTGATGTCCGCCATGGCGGTTTGGGTGTAGCGCTTGCCGGTCGAGTTTTGCGCGGAGAAGGCCATGACTAGAAGACCCTTCGGGTGCCGGAGAGATCGGATGGCGGCGTTGCGGGCGCGGGCGGGACGTAGGCGGCGGCGTTCTCGATGGCGTTGAGGAGCTCGCGGCCGAAGTCGTCCATGCGGGCGCCGAAGTCGCGCAGCTGGCTGGTGAGCTGGTTGTAGCCGACGACGGCGGGGATGGCGACGAGGATGCCGGCGGCGGTGGTAATAAGGGCTTCAGAGATGCCTGGGGCCACGGCCCGCAGTGTCGCGGCTCCGGCCGTACCGAGGCCGTGGAAGGCGTCGATGATCCCCCAGACTGTGCCGAAGAGGCCGATAAAGGGGGCGGTATTGGCGATGGTGGCGAGCCAGGTGACGCTTGACTCCATCAGCGTGAGCGCTTCGCTCGACGCGGTTGCCGCGGCGCGCTCCAGGCCGACGGGGTTGCGCGGGAGGCCGCGGCCGTTGGTCTGGCGGTAGTACTCGTCGTTGATCTCAATGAACACGGCGACGAGCGGCGAGGGGCGAAACTGTTCTGCGGCAGCGGCGATCTCCGAGAGGCGGCCAGATTTACGGAAGGCGCGCAGAAAGAGGGCGGACTGCGCGCGCGCGGAGGCGAAAGCACGGAATTTGGTGAAGATGATGGTCCAGGAGAAGAGACTCATGGCGGCGAGCAGGAGCAGGACGGCAAAGGCGACGGGGCCGGAGTTATGGAGGATCTCGGTGATGGCCGAACCGTGGGCCCCGGCGGGGAGGGCTGTAGCGTCGGGGTCAGCCTGGAGCAGAAGGAAGAGTGCAGCAGTCGTCATGGTGGCTTGGGAGGGCTCCGTTCCCTGTGATTATACGAGGCCTCGGAGCCCTCTTCGGGCTGCGGTTCAGCTGTTGGCGATGGTGACTTCCTGGCCCAGATAGGTGTCGGAGGTGATCTGGTCGACGAGGAACTGGGCGAGGTCGGCGCGGGTGATCTTGTGAGCGAGCTTGCCGGGCGGCACCACGTACACGTCGCCGGTTGCGGCCGAGTCCGAGAGCACGGGTGGGCGGACGATGACAAAGTCCAGGCCGCTGTGCTCGACGGTAGCCTCCATATTGGTCTTGTCAGGGAGGGCTCCGCGCAGGAAGAGCGGCATCAGCAGATGCTCGTACATGCCGGTGGCCTGGTCTTTACTTTCGCCCACGCCCAGCACGGAGATGACGATGAGGCGTTTGACGTTGTTGCGTCGCATCACGTCCACGATGACCTTGGCGGAGCTGGCTTCGAGATCGGTTTTAACGAAGGGTGTGTGCCCTCCGATGGCATCGATGACGGCGTGCTGGCCGGTCATGACCTGGTCGAGCCGGGACGGATTGCGGGCGTCGCCATGGATGACGTCGACGGCGTCGGGGAAGTGCTCTTTGTCCTTGTGCTCCCCGTCTTTGTGATCCGGCTCAGCGTGGACGAGGGCGGTGACCTGGTGGCCTGCGCGAACGGCTTGTTCAACGACGAGTTTTCCGGTCTTGCCGCCTGCTCCTATTACGAGAACTTTCATGGTGAACTCCTCGAGTACGTGGGATGCTTGGGACGCCTGGCGGGTCTATGCTGCGATCGCTCGCAGGCTGCGGGATCGTGCTACGCTTTGCCTGAGCGAAGGGGAGGCGAAGCGGGGATGCTGCTGGAGCTGCGGGCGGAGAACTATGCGGTCATCGACCGGGCCGCAGCCGAGTTTGGGCTGGGGCTGAACCTGCTGACCGGCGAAACGGGCGCGGGAAAGTCGATCCTGATCGATGCGCTGGCGCTTCTGCTGGGGGGCAAGGCTTCGGCCGACTTTATCCGGCATGGGGCGGAGAAGGCGGTGGTGAGCTGCGTGTTTGAGGCGACTCCTGGGGCGCTGGCGGTGCTTGAAGAGAACGGAATCGATCCGGACCCGGACGCCGAGGGGATCCTGCTCCGGCGGGAGATTGTGGCAAACGGCAAGGGGCGGGTGTTTATCAATAGCCAGCCGGCCACGGTGGGCGTGTTGCGGCAGGTGGCGCCGGAGCTGGCACTGGTGCACGCGCAGGGCGAGACGCTGGGGTCGTTCGATGAGACACAGCAGCGGCTCTTGCTGGACCGGTTTGGGGCGGTGAAGCTTGAGGTGGTGCGGTCGGCGCATGCGGCCTGGCGCGCGACGGAGACCAGGCTCCGGGAGCTGAGGACCGATGAGCAGGATCGTCTGCGGATGGCAGACCTCTGGCGGTTTCAGAGCAAGGAGATTGCGCAGGCAGAGATCGCGGGCGAGGACGAAGATGCGCGGCTTGAGGCCGAGCGGAGGGTACTTGCCAATGCGGAGAAGCTGCACGCGGCGGCGATGGGCGCGCACGAACTGCTGTATGAGGCAGAGCAGAGCGCGGAGACGACGCTGGGCCAGGCGCTGAAGCTGGTGGAGGAGCTGGCGCGCTATGACGATCGCTTTCGGGAGGCAGTCGAGCAGCTGCGCGCCGCGAAGGCCACGGTGGAGGATGTGAATGCGACGGTGCGGGACTTCGCCGAAGATGTGGAGGCGGGGCCGGAGAGGCTGGAGGAGATTGAAGACCGGCTGGCGGCGCTCGACCGGCTGAAGCGGAAGTACGGCGGGACGCTGGGCGAGGTGGTGGCGTTTGGGGAGGAGTCGGCACGGCAACTGGCGGAGGTGGAGAACCGGGATGAGCTGCTGGCGGAGCTGCAGTGTGTGGTGGCACAGCAGGCGGCGGCCTACTGCACGGCGGCGGAGGCGGTGACAGGTCACCGCCAGGCTGCGGCGGATCGGCTGGCGAAGGCGGCGGAGCGGCAGATCAACGAGCTGGCAATGAAGGTGCGGTTCGCCGTGCGGGTGGAGCCTGGGCGGGAGCGGGCGCGGTGGACGGCAGGAGGTTGGGACCAGGTGGAAGCGGTGATCGCGACCAATGCGGGCGAGCCGCTGAAGCCGCTGGACGAGATCGCTTCGGGTGGGGAAATGTCGCGGGTGATGCTGGCGCTGAAGGTGACGGTGGAAGAGGCGGTGGCGCTGGCTGCGGGCAAGGGCGGGGGCAAGCGCAAGCTGGCGCTGCCGCGGACGCTGGTGTTTGATGAGATCGATATCGGCATTGGAGGCCGGGCGGCGGAGGCGGTGGGGCAGAAGCTGAAGGCGCTTTCCCGCACGCAGCAAGTGCTGTGCATCACGCATCTTCCGCAGATTGCAGCGTTTGCGGACCATCATTTCGTGATTGAGAAGACGGAGAGCCGGGGGCGCACCCAGACCAACATTCGCGTGATGGAGGATGTGGAGCGGGTGCGGGAGATTGCCCGCATGCTGAGTGGCGCGACGTTGACGGAGACAAGTCTGCGGCATGCGGAAAATCTGCTCTCAGCGAGCAGGTAAGCATCTTCCACTAGCTCTGAGGCATCGCAAAAAGGGTAGTACGAGGACGAAAATCATGGCAAACGAAACAAAGAAGTGTGCGCACGGCTCGTGCCGGTGCGTCGCAAGGGATGGTTCGAACTACTGTTCCCCGTTTTGTGAGGATTCCAAGAATCTGACGACGCTGGAATGCGACTGCGGCCACCCCGGCTGTGTCGGGCAAAAGCTGTAACTTGCGTCCTGTGCGGCGGCGGGTAAGACCGCCGTCCGTACCTTCCAGGGTGCCCTTCGCCAGTGTCTCTTTTCCGTGAACGCGATATACTTGCACACGTGACTGCATCCATGGCTGCACCTATCTATCAGGAGATTTCGCACGATTCGATCCCGGTCAAGCGTGTCCTGCTGCTGAAGCCGCGAGGCTTTTGCGCAGGCGTCGTACGGGCGATTGACATCGTGCAGATTGCGCTTGAGACGTTTGGCGCTCCGATTTACGTGCGCAAAGAAATTGTGCACAACAGCTACGTTGTGAATGATCTGGCCAAAAAGGGGGCCATCTTCGTCAATGAACTGGACGAAGTTCCGGAGGGGGCGCGGGTCATCTATTCGGCTCACGGCGTTTCCCCGGCGGTGCGGCAGCGTGCCAAGGAGCGTGGGTTGAAGGTGGTCGACGCGACCTGTCCGCTGGTCACCAAGGTGCATGTGGAGGCGATCAAGTTCGCCAAGCAGGGCTATTCGCTGGTGCTGGTCGGACATCGCGATCATGAAGAGGTCGAAGGTACGCAGGGCGAGGCTCCGGAGGTGACGCAGGTTGTGTCAACGCCGGAAGAGGTGGATGCCCTGGTGGTTCCTGACCCGGATAAGCTTGCGTATTTGACGCAGACGACGCTTTCGCTCGATGAGGCACGGTCGATGATCGACGCGCTCAAGCGAAAGTTTCCGAACATCATCGGTCCAAAGGCGCAGGACATCTGTTACGCAACCGAGAATCGGCAGGTAGCGGTGAAGAACGTGGCGCACGGTGCGGATCTGGTCCTGGTCGTGGGTTCAAGGAACAGTTCCAACTCCAATCGCCTGGTGGAGGTGTCCAAGAATCTGGACACCAACTCGTATCTGATCGACACAGCGGATGCGATCCAGCCGGAGTGGCTGGACGGCGTAAATACCGTCGCGGTTACGGCCGGCGCTTCGGCTCCCGAGGTTTTGGTCCAGGCTGTTGTGGACTACTTGCAGTCGAAGGGCTACGGGGACGTCGACGAGGTAGAGGTGATGCCGGAGAATGTACGCTTTCCCCTGCCGCCGGAGATTGTGCAGGCGATCGCTTCGGCACCGAAGAGGCCGGTCCAGCCCAATGCGTAACCGGGCGCAGTTACGTCTAGTCGAGAAGGTTTGCCGCTGATGAGTGCAGGAAGTTTTTCTAATCCGCAGAGCGGCAGTCTCCGTGCGCAACCTCGGTTCGGGCGGCTCGATCTGGGCCTTGACCGGGTGTCGGACGGCGTGCAGCGCGCCACCGAGTGGCTGCTTGGCGAGCAGCATTCAGAGGGCTACTGGTGTGGCGAGCTTGAGGCCGACTCGATGCTCGAGAGCGACTATATCTTCATGCACACGCTGCTCGGGACAGGCGACCGCGGCAAAATGGAACGCGCTGTCAACGAGATCCTGCGCCAGCAGAATGACGATGGAGGCTGGAGCAACTATCCCGGCGGGCCTTCAAATGTCAGCTACGGAGTTAAAGCGTATCTGGCGCTAAAGTTAATGGGCTACTCTGCCGATGAACCTGTCATGGTGAAGGCGCGGGAGTCGGTGCTGCGATTGGGCGGGGTGGTGGAGTGCAACACGTTCACCAAGATCTACCTATGCGCGCTGGGTCAGTACGACTACGACGCGGTGCCTGCGGTTCCACCGGAGATCGTTCTCTTTCCCAACTGGTTTTACTTCAACATCTATGAGATCAGCTCCTGGTCACGCGGCATTCTGGTGCCGTTGTCGATCATTTACGCAAAGAAACCCTTCAAGAAGATTCCGGCGGAGCAGGGCATCGAGGAGCTGTTCGTAGGCGGCCGGGCAAATGCCGACCTACATCTGCGCTGGGACAGAAGACGCCCCATCTCGTGGCGAAACTTCTTTCTGTTTACGGACCGAGTCGCGCATTGGGCGGAGCGTGTGCACATTCGTCCGCTGCGCAAGCGTGCGCTCAAGAAGGCGGAGCGCTGGATGCTAGAGCGGTTTGAGCGCACCGATGGCCTGGGCGCGATCTATCCGGCGATGTTGAATGCGATTGTTGCGCTGCGCTATCTGGGCTACTCGGCCGACGATCCGCAGGTGATCCGGGCGATGGACGAGTTTGAGAAGCTGGGCATCGACTGTCCCGATGGCACGCCGGACGACCCGACACCAACCTTCCGCATGCAGCCCTGTTTTTCGCCGGTGTGGGATACGGCGCAGGTGCTGTCGACGCTCGGCGATGCAGGCGTCGCCAAAGACGATCCGCGTATGGTTCGTGCCGCGGAGTGGCTGCTCTCAAAAGAGGTTCGGCACAAGGGCGACTGGGCGGAAAAGGTGCGCAACGTCGAGCCGGGCGGCTGGTACTTCGAGTTCAACAATGAGTTCTACCCGGACGTCGACGATACGGGTGAAGTTCTGCTTGCGCTGCGTGCGGCGCAAAGTCCACGCGAGCGCTACCAGCATGAGGTGGAGCAGCGCGCGATTGCCTGGGTGTTCGCGATGCAGTGCAGGAACGGCGGATGGGCGGCGTTCGACAAAGACAACACCAAGACCATCTTTCAGTACATTCCGTTCGCGGACCACAACGCCATGCTCGACCCGCCGACGGTCGACATCACCGGCCGCATTCTCGAGATGCTGGCGGCTTACGGGTATACGCGGCGCGACCCACGGGTCGAGCGGGCAATTCAGTTTGTGCTCAAGGAGCAGGAGCCGGATGGAAGCTGGTTTGGGCGCTGGGGCGTCAACTATCTCTACGGCACGTTCCTGGTGTTGCGCGGTTTGGAAGCCATGGGCTACTGGAACCACGAGCCCGCTATCCAGCAAGCCGCGGAGTGGATCCGCATGGTGCAGAACGGCGACGGAGGCTGGGGCGAGACCTGCGGCAGCTACGACGACCCCGGTACCCGTGGCATTGGGCCGAGCACACCTTCGCAGACGGCATGGGCGGTGCTGGGACTACTGGCCGCCGGCGACACACGCAGCGACTCTGTCGCCAAGGGAGTTCGCTGGTTGATCGATCGGCAGCGTCCGGAGGGGACGTGGGATGAGGCGGCCGAGCGCGGCGAATCCGTGTATACGGGCACGGGTTTTCCCCGTGTGTTTTACCTGGCGTATCACTTGTATCGCCACTACTTTCCTCTGCTCGCGTTGACCACCTACCGGCGCGCGATGGAGCTGGAAGAAGCAGCGGCGTAGCAGGCAAGAGCACTTGAACCTGTGAGGGCAGCAGGCGCATCATTTGTAAGAGCTTCAAGGAGAGACCACGATGGCAGTTCCCGTCTCACAGGCCTGGACGGTTGCAACGTATGTGTTGAAGCAGAAGCTCGCCGGCCGCAAGCGCTATCCTCTGGTGCTGATGCTGGAGCCGTTGTTCCGCTGCAATCTGGCATGCGCGGGCTGCGGCAAGATTCAGTATCCGGCGCACATTCTAAAAGCGGAGTTGACGCCGGAAGAGTGCTTCCGGGCGGTGGATGAGTGTGGCACGCCGATGGTATCGATCCCGGGTGGCGAGCCGTTGCTGCATCCGCAGATGCCGGAGATCGTAGCGGGTCTGGTGGCTCGCAAGAAGTACGTCTACATGTGCACCAACGCGCTTCTGCTCAAAGAAAAACTGCACCTGTTCAAGCCGAGCAAGTATCTTTCTTTTTCCGTACACGTCGATGGCCAGCGCGAGCACCACGATTTTTCCGTCTGCCGTGAAGGCGGGTACGACATTGCTATGGGTGGGGTGCGCGCCGCAGTCGATGCGGGCTTCCGTGTGACGACGAATACGACCTTGTTCGACGGCGCGGACCCCAACAGCGTGCGTGCACACTTCGATGAACTGATGGAGGCCGGGGTGGAGAGCATGATGGTTTCGCCCGGCTATACGTACGACAAGGCTCCGGACCAGAATCATTTTCTCGGCAAGGCAAAGTCGCGGAAGCTTTTCCGCGCCATTCTATCGAACCGCAAGAAGAGCTGGGAGTTCAATACGCATCCGCTGTTTGCCGAGTTCCTGATGGGGCACCAGAAGTTTGAGTGCACGCCGTGGGGGATGCCGAC
>CAXTQE010000028.1:8318-31350 GCA_964246225.1 uncultured Acidobacteriaceae bacterium
CCGTCGCTCTATCCGGATGAGGGTGCGCAAAAGCTGCTCAATGAGTGGAAGCCCACGGATCATGCTCCGCTGGTCTCGGTCGCCGAGATCAAGCCTGCTCCCCAGCGTGCGGACTCCGCACTGCAGAATATGGCGGGGGACTAGGCGATGGCGATCTCACCGGAGCAGGCGCAGCTCGAAACCGCAAAGATTGAACAGCTTTCGCACCAGAATGCTGATGATCTGGACCATATCGCCGGGCGGGAACGCGAGCAGCTGGAGGGTTGGATTCCGGAGCTGGCCACTGAATCCGAGGTCCGTGAAGCGCTTGAGAAAGCCTTCGACTACCGCGGCGATATTACCGTGACGCTGCGAGAGGGTGGCAGGATTGAGGGCTACCTGTTTGACCGGCGGCAGGGTGCTACGTTGACGGATTCGTTTGTGCGCATCATTCCGACCAACAATCGGGCCAAGGTGAATATTGCCTACTCGGATGTAGCTGCCCTGGCGTTTACGGGGCGCGATACGGCTGCGGGCAAGAGCTTCGATGCGTGGGTGAAGAGGTACACAGAGAAGAAGGCTGCTGGCGAAAAGAATATTCAGATCGAGCCGGAGCGGCTGGAATAACCGGGCGCACTCGATGAAGGTCTTTCTGACCGGCGCGACCGGTTTCGTCGGTGGCCATGTTGCCCGGGCGTATGCTGCGGCGGGAGCTGAGTTGCGCCTGCTGACTCGGTCGACCAGTAAACTTGCCGGGCTGGAGGGGCTTGCGGCGGAGACCGTGGTGGGCGACCTTCGGCAGCCTGAGGCCTTGCGCGCGGCGCTAAGCGGGTGCGAGGTGCTGGTGCATGTCGCGGCGGATTACCGGCTGTGGGTTCCCAATCCAAACGAGATGTACGCCGCCAACGTAGAAGGGACGCGTGCCCTGCTGCGGCTGGCGCGGGAGCTGGGCGTGGCCAAGGTGGTGTACACGTCCTCGGTGGCGACGATGGGATTTCAGGTGGACGGGACGATCGTCGATGAGACTACGCCGGTCTCGATTGCGGCGATGATTGGGCACTACAAGCGGTCGAAGTTTCTCGCCGAGCAGGAGGCGATCACAGCCGCGCATGCGGGGCAGCACGTGATGATCCTGAATCCAACGACGCCGATTGGGCCGGGAGACGCGAAGCCTACGCCCACGGGACGTATCCTCGTCGACTTTCTCAATCGCAACTTTCCGGCCTATGTGGATACGGGGTTGAACCTGGTGGATGTGGATGAGATAGCACGGATGCATGTGGCCGCGCTTGATCGCGGCAGGCCGGGCGAGCGATACATCCTGGGTGGCGAGAACCTGACGCTCAAGCAGATTCTGGATCGACTGTCGGCGATTACGGGGCTGCCCTCGCCGACGGTGAAGGTGCCGCATGCGGTGGCGATGGCGTTCGCGTTTTTCGACGAGACGGTAACGGGCAAGCTGCGTGGGAAGGAGCCTCGGGCGACGGTCGAGGCGGTGAGGATGGGCCGGAAGAAGATGTTTGCCAGCTCGGCCAGGGCGGAGCGCGAACTGGGCTTTCAGCTGCTGCCGGTCTATCCGGCATTGCGGAGCGCTGTGGAGTGGTTTCTCGAGCATGGCTATGCGCCGCCGATTCGGGAGCAGGCTTGAGGATCGGGATTATCGCTGCGCTTCCGGGCGAGCTGCAGCCGCTGGTACGGCATTGGCAGCGGATGCCGGCGGCGCGTGGGTCGGGCATCTCCATCTGGCAGCGGGATGGGGGCGAGGACCAGGTGATTGCGGTCTGCGCCGGGATGGGGGCTCCGGCGGCGCGGCGAGCGTTTGTAGCGGCGGAGTTTCTTGGCGCGCTTGACCTGGTGCTGTCTGTGGGCTGGGCAGGAGCGCTGGTGGCAGAGTGCGAGCCGGGGCAGTGCTTTGTTGCGTCAGAGGTGATTGACGTACAGACGGGCGAGCGGTTTGCGCTGGCGGATGGGAAGCGCAAGCTGCGGGTGGTAAGCGCGGCGCGGGTCGCGGATGAGGTGGAAAAGCGGCGGCTGGCCGCGACGTACGGGGCGGAACTGGTGGAGATGGAGGCAGCGGCGGTGGCTCGGCTGGCGCAGATGCGCGGGATTCCGATGGTGTGCTTTAAGGCGGTTTCCGACAGTATGGATGCGGTGCTGCCGGATCTGAATCCCTTTATCGACATTGCGGGGAAGCTGCGGATGGGGCCGTTTCTGGCGCATGTGGCGCTGCGGCCGGCTTACTGGGGAGCGCTCGGACAGTTGGGCAGGAACAGCGCGGCGGCGGCCAGGGCGCTGGCACAGAAGATAGAGGTGTTCCTGGTCGAAAAGGATGTGGAGCGGGTGAATCGTGAAGGTTGAGCCAGAGGTGCCGCCGACGATGCGGGCGGCGGTGTACCGCGGGATTGACGAGGTGCGGTGCGAGACGATTGCGGTGCCGGAGATTGGCGCGGGCGAGGTGCTGGTACGGATCGATACGTGTGGCGTATGCGGGACGGACCTGAAGAAGATCCACACGGGCTCGCACGCGGCGCCGCGGGTATTTGGGCATGAGATGGCGGGCACGATCGTAGCCATGGGTGAGGGTGTGGCGGGATTTGCGGTAGGAGACCGCGTGATGGCGTTCCATCATATTCCGTGCGGCGTATGTTTCTATTGCCGGAAAGGGACGTTCGCGCAGTGCGAGACCTACAAAAAAGTTGGAACCACGGCAGGTTTCGCGCCGGCCGGCGGAGGTTTTGCCCAATACATCCGGGTGATGGATTGGATTGTGGGCTTCGATGGAAAGACCGCCGGCCTGGTGAAGGTGCCGGACGATATCCCGTTTGAGCAGGCAGCGTTCATCGAGCCGGTAAACACGTGCTTTAAGGCCGTCAAGCTGTTGAAGCTGGAGCCGGACGACACGGTGCTGGTGATTGGGCAGGGAAGCATCGGCGTGATTCTGGCAGCGCTGGCGCGGCGGACGGGGGCTACTGTCTTGACGAGCGACCTGTATCCGGAGCGGCATGCGATCGCGGCAGGCTATGGCCTCGACCATCCGGTGGACGCACGGGGCGATGTGGTGGGCACGGCGCGAGCGGCGACCGAGGGCCGCGGGGCGGATATTGCCTTGGTCGCGGTAGGGGCGGACGCGCTGATTGCGCAGGCGATGGAAGCGGTGCGTCCCGGCGGGCGGGTGATGCTGTTCGCCAGCACGCAGCATGGCACGGCGGCGTTCGATCCGGCGGCGGTGTGCATGGACGAGAAGACGTTGATGGGGTCGTACTCGGCGAGCGTGGCGATTCAGCAGGAGGGGATCGACCTGGTCTTTAGCGGGTATCGCGACGGGACGCTCGACCTGACCAGGCTGATCTCGCACCGCTTCGGACTGGAGGAGTGCGCCGAGGCGATCGAGCTGGCTTCAAATCCTAAGCCGGACTCGATGAAGATTGTGCTGAAGCCTTCGCTCTAGCGGCGCTCTGTTCGGAACGAGTGAGGTGGGCGGCGACCAGGGCGGGATCAATCTCGAGAAAGAGAGCTTTGCCGCGGGTGAGTACGGTTCCGTCCGACGCGGTGAGTTCTGCAGTGTGGAAGAGCTTGCGCCCTTCGCGGCGCAGGTGGCGCGCGGTAAGCGTGAGGGCTGTGTTGAGCGGAGCCGGACGCAGGTAATCCACCTCCATGTGGCGGGTCATCGCCAGCGCGTCCAGGGGGCGGTTGAGCTTGCTCATGGCTTCGTCGAGCAGCGTGGCCAGAATGCCGCCGTGGATGTAGCCCGGTGCTCCCTCGTGGATGCGCGTGAGTTGGACCGTGCAGGTGGCCGTGATGGCGCCGGTGTCGTCGGCGTCGACTGTGAAGGTGAGGTGCAGACCTTCGGGGTTGTCAGAGCCGCAGCCGAAGCAGAAGTTGGTCCGTTCGTCGATGGTGCGGGCGGCAGCGAAGCCGACGGGAAGAGGACTATCAGAGGGCACAGGATGAGCATAAACTGCAGGAATAGCTCTCGCGCCCCCAAGCGGATGGAACTTTCGGGGAGTGGCTTTCGTTTGGTCGAGGAGGATGAAGTGATGTCAAAGCATGGAGTGCGCTTCGGCGGTTTGTTCCTGCTCGTGGTTTCGGCTGTTGGCCTGGTGCGTGTTCGCGGCGTGCGCGCGGCTGGGATCGACGGCGACCACGAGATGGGCGGGCACATGTCCATGACGACCTTGCGGCCGATGCAGCCCGGAGATCAGCAGCGCGCGGATGCGGTGGTGGCTGCGGCGCGCAAGTTTGCGGAGGGCTATACGGATTATCGCAAGGCGCTCGCGGACGGCTATACGATCTTCGAACCCGATTTCCCGCAGCCTGTCTACCACTTCACGCTCGACTCTTCGGCCTTTGAGGCGCTGCGGCACTTCGATCCGAACAAGCCGACTTCGTTGCTTTACGAGAAGATGCCCGGAGTAAAGACGGGGGAGGCGGGAGCCTACAAGCTGGTGGGTGTGATGTATACGGACCGGCTGCGAGCTCCGGAGGAGGAGCTGAATGCGCGTGTGCCGCTCTCATTCGCTCAGTGGCACTTGCATACCAACCTCTGCATGCCGACTGCGGGCGAGATCCTCGATCCGACAGCGAAGCATCCGCGGTTTGGACTGACCGGGTCGAGCACAACCAGGCAGGCGTGCGACGCGGCGGGAGGAACCTTCCGGCCCACTGTGTTCGGCTGGATGGTGCACGTGTATCCGTTTGAGAAGGATCCCGCAAAGGTGTGGAGCGCAGGCATGGACGACGAGCACGGGATGGGCCACGATGCCGCGATGCCGGGGATGAAGATGTAGTTCTTGCCGGCTTTTAGGCGTTGGTGATCTCGAGGATCGAGGCTCCGAAGCGGTCCAGCTTGTCGGGGCCGATGCCGGGGATCTTCCCGAGCTGCTCAAGGTTACAGGGCCGCGCAAGCACGATGCTGCGCAGCGTAGAGGTGCCGAGAACAAAGAACTGGGGCAGGCCCATGCGCTCGGACTCAGATTTACGCCAGGTGCGCAGGCTCGCTTCGAGGGCCTGCTGGTCGGGGTTGAGGGTGTCGGGTTCTTTATCGCGGGAGGGGCGGCTAAAGGTTTCGGCAACGGTAGCGGAGGATGCCTGAGGGCTTTGCTGCTTCAGTCGTTTGCGGGCAGCGGTCAAGTTGGTCGACACCCCATCCAGTGATGGTAAGGCTGTCGAGCGATCGAGCACCGATGATAGTTCGGAGTCCGCGGTGAGCTCGTTGCGGCAGATCGCAGTGATCTCGGCACCATAGCGATCGGCCCTGTCCGGACCAAAGCCAGAGACGTTCAGCAGTTCGGGGATCGTTCGGGGCACGGTGTGGACGAGAGCGGCGAGAGCGGAGTCGCCAAACACAATGAAGGCAGGTTTGCCGGTCTTGGCGGCTTCGGTCTTTCGCCATACGCGAAGGTTCGCTTCAAGGGTCTTCTGCGTGGGGGTGAGGTTTGTGACGGATGCATCCAGGGTGGGTTTGCGCGCGGATTTCTTCGTCGAAGCGGCGCTTGGGGAAGCGCTGAGCAGGACGCCGAGTGGTTCTCCGGTTTGGGACTCGCGGCCTTCGTGGGTGAGCGACGCCTTGCGGAAGGCGATGACGCTGCCTTCTGGGTTGGTAAAGGTTTCGGACGAGAGCGCGATCAGCCCGGCGCGAGCCAAGCCGTCGAGCAGGTTGTCGAAGGTCTTGCGGTCCTTGGTCAGGGCGAGGTCGGTGAAGAGTTTGCCGGTGGCGCGGGATGGGCCGTCCAGGGCGCGTAGGATGGCGCGGAGGTTTCGGTCCTGGTCGGCACTGGGCTCGGCAAGGGTTTGTGAGGTGGTCCCGGCGGGGTTGCAGAAGTCGCAGTGGCCGCAGGGGCGGTGGGCGTCGGAGGTATCGCCGAAGTGACGGATGAGCGCGGACATGCGGCATTGCTGGCCTTGCGCAAAGTCCATCATGCGGTCGATCTGGCTGCGGCGGAAGTCAACCTGCTGGGTGTAGCCGGCCTGCCAGTTGGCCCCAGTTGCGCCGGCGCGGCGCACGTTGCCGGCCATGTCAAGCTGCGCGACGCCCTGGGCGGCCAGCTTTTCGACCGCGCGGGCGAAGATGTCGGGAGGCATTTTGAGGCGGGGCATGAGGTCGCCGGGTAGTTGGAAGTCGTCGGAGAGGGCGGCGGCAAGCCGGTTGAGATCGGTCAGGACAGGGTAGTCGCGTTCCAGGAAGAACTCGTGCGTCTTGCGGTCTGCGTAGCTCCAAAGCAGGACGGTGCGGGAGGGCAGGCCATCGCGTCCGGCGCGGCCGATCTCCTGGTAGAAGGCCTCGACCGACGCGGGAAGGGCGATGTGCAGCACGGTGCGCACGTTGGCTTTGTCGATGCCCATACCGAAGGCGATCGTGGCCACGACGACTTCTAGGGAGCCGGCGAGGAAGTCATGCTGCACGCGCTCGCGGGTGCCGGGGTCGAGTCCGGCGTGGTAGGCGGCGGCTGCGCGACGGCCGAGCGCACGGGTCAGTTCGCCGGCAAGCTCCTCGGCGGCTTTGCGGGATGGCGCGTACACGATGGCGGGACGGCGGGCGGGATCGCGGAGAAAGTTGACGGCGAATTCGGTGCGTTGCGGCTTCGAAAGCTCGAGGACTTCGATGGCGAGGTTGTCGCGGCGAAAGCCGTGGATGAAGAGGGCGGGCTGGTCGAGGTGAAGCTGGGCGGCGATATCACGCTGGACGGTGGGCGTGGCGGTAGCGGTAAGCGCAATGATGGGTGCGGGGCGCAGTGCGGGGAGGAAGTCGCCGAGGGTGCGGTAGTCGGGGCGAAAGTCGTGTCCCCAGGCGGAGATGCAGTGGGCCTCGTCGATGGCGACGAGCGACGGTTTGCGACGGGCGAGCATCTCGGGGAAGCCTGGGACGCGCATGCGCTCAGGAGCGATGAAGAGGAACTGGAGCGTGCCGTTGAGGTAGTCGCGGCAGGCCTGGCGGGAGTCGTCGCGGGAGAGCCCGGAGTGGATGCGGGCGACGCGCAGGCCGGCGGCGGTGAGCTTCGAGGCCTGGTCGTCCATCAGCGCGATGAGCGGTGAAACGACCAGGGCGGTGCCTCCGCGAGCAAGCGCTGGAAGCTGGTAGCAAAGGCTTTTGCCGGCGCCGGTGGGCATGACGAGCAGCACGTCTTTGCCGTCGGTGGCGGCGCGGCAGACGGCTTCCTGGTTGGCGCGGAAGGCAGGGTGGCCGAAGGTGGAGCGGAGCAGAGGGAGGAGGTCGGGCATGTGCAAGCAGCGCTTAGGCTAGTTTCGCATAGTGTTCGCCTTGCAGGACATTGGATCCGGATATTGCAAGGTCGCGGAAAAAGTTGACGGCCGCCAGGGTGAACTAGCGGCCGTCACTGACTGCAGCTCGCGGCTAGTTGCTGCCGGCGGGCTTGGGGTTGAGAGGGTCGAATTTCGCAATTTGAATCTTGTGAGCCAGACCTACTTTCGAGAGCATCCAGATGCAGTAGTAGTTGATGTCGAACTCATACCAGGCAAGGCCATGACGGGCGCTGACCGGGTGGGCGTGATGGTTGTTGTGCCAGCCCTCGCCGCCCGTAAGGATCGCGACCCACCAGTTATTGCGGGACTCGTCGCGGGTGTCAAAGCGGCGCGAACCGAACAGGTGGGTAGCGGAGTTGACGAACCAGGTGGCATGGAGGCCGACGACGACGCGCAGCATGGTCCCCCAGAGCATCATGCTGAGGCCGCCAGCCAGACGATGGCCGGGAAGTGCAAGGGCGGCGCCGATGCCGATCTGCGCGAAGCCGGTAAGGGTAAGGAAGAGCCAATGGTACTTCGAGAGCCAGACGTGGACCTTGTCGCGGGTAAGGTCCGGGGCATAGCGGCCAAGCAGCGCGGTCTCGGAGTGCATGGCGCGACCGGAAAGAATCCAGCCGGCGTGCGACCAAAAGGTGCCGTCAACGGGCGTGTGCGGGTCGCCTTCCTGGTCGGAGTTCTGGTGGTGGACGCGGTGAGTGGCGACCCAGAAGATCGGTCCGCCCTCAAGCGCCATGGTGCCGCAGGCGGTGACGAAATACTCAACCCACTTCGGCGTGCGAAAGCCACGGTGGGTGAGCAGGCGATGGTAGGCGACGCCGATCCCCAGATTAATGGCAAGGAAGTACATGATGCCAAAGGCGGCTAGGTTCTTCCAGGAGAAGCAAAAGAGCGCAACGATCGCGAGGACGTGGAAGAGACCCATAACGACGGTGGTGATCCAATTGACGCGCCCCTGCTGGTACTCCCGGCCCATGCGCAGGTCTTGCTTGACCTGCTGGCGAACCTGCTCGGCCGTGTTGCTGGGCTTGGCGTTTGAGAGGTCCTGCAACTCGGCCTGGATGTTCGCTTCCTGGGTCTCGGCGGTGGCAACGGCATCCTGCTGGAAGGCGGCGTAGCTGGAAGAGGCGGAAGCAGATTCGGCTTCGGTGTGGAGTGTGACAGGGGTCATCTGGATGTTCATCCTCATATGCTGCTGGAACAACGCTAGCAGGGTACGAGAGACGCGGTTGTAAGACTTTTGTAAGGGCGCTTGGGGAAGACGCGGTGACACTTTCGTGGGATAGAGAAAGAGCTGGATCTGCCGATGAGACTGGTAGAGGTTCGCGGATCAACGGAAAGTTCATGTGGGGTTGATAGTCTGTGTGGATGGCGAAGTGGCTGACTGTGGCGGCGGTGTTTCTGGTGGGAGTGCGGAGCTGGGGGCAGGCTCCGGTTGAGAGGCTTGGCGGGCAAATTGACCTGCCGACGAGCAAGGAGATCCATGGGGTAGTTCCGGGTGCGCCGAAGCCACTGAATTCGTTGCCAGTGACGATTGCGGTAAGTCCGGATGGGCGCTATGTGGTGACAGTGAATGGAGGGTATGGCTCGTATGAGAGCGGGTATCACCAGTCGCTGGCGGTGATGGATACGCAGACGGGGAAGGTGGAGGACTTCCCGGACTCGCGGACCTTGGTGAACTCGAAACAGGTGTTGTTTTCCGGGCTTGCGTTCTCGGCGGATGGGCAGACGTTGTACGGGACCGTGGTTTCCTCCGGGGACCCGACAGGCAAGACCGGTGATGATACGGGGTCGGGTATCCAGGTGTACGGCTTCCATGAGGGTCGGATTACGCGGGAGCGAATGATGAAGATCGCGCCCCCGCAGCTGGCGGCGGGACGGACGACGCTGCTGGGGGCCGGTGGCGAGGCGTTTGGTGTGGCGGATCCGAACACCGCCCGTACGACGGGACTGCCGTACCCGGCGGCAATTGCTGTGATGGGATCAAAGCTGCTGGTTGCGGGGAATCTGTCGGATGATGTGTGGCTGACCGATGCGGCAACGGGCAAGGTAGAGACACGGTTCGACCTGAGCGAGACTGCTGTGGTGCCGAGTGTGTACCCCGTGGCACTGGCCGTAGCGAAGGATGGGCGGCGGGCGTTCGTGGCTTTGTGGAACGGAAGCGAGGTCGTCGAACTTGATCTGCTGAAGGGCACGGTTGGGCGGAAGCTGCCGTTGCTGAAGAACGACGATCCGGTCCGGCCGGGGTCGCATCCGGATGCGCTGGCGCTCAGTTCGGATGGGAAGACGCTTTATGCGGCACTGGGAAATCGAGACGCGGTGGCGGCGCTCGATCTGGGTGACGGAGGCTTCAAGTTGAAGGGCTACTTCGACGTCCGTCTGCCGGGGCAGAGCTTCTTCGGGGCGGAGCCGGAGGCGCTGGCGGTGAGTGCGGATGGCAGCCGGGTGTATGTGGCGGATATGGGGTCGGATGCGGTGGCCGTGCTCGATACGCGCAAGCTGACCAGGAGTGCGGCGGGTAAGGGAATGGTCGAGCCGATGGGCTTTCTTCCAACCGAATGGCTGCCGACGGCGGTGGCGCTCTCCGGCGACAAGCTGTACGTGGCGACGGGCAAGGGAACGGGAACGGGTCCGAACAACTTTCCGCAGAAGCCGACGTCGGAGACCACCGGCCCCCGATTCAAGCAGCCATTCACGTACATCGCGACGCTGCTGCATGGGTCGATCGCGCAGGTGGATGTGGCCAGCGCAGATCGGGATTTGAAAGGGATGACCGCGGCGGTTCTTGCGGATAACCGGATGAAGGCGGCGGAAGAGCGGATCCGATGGAATCCGGAAGTGCTGAAGAACATAACGACAACAGCAGATTCCTCCGTTCCGCCGCAGAATGAGAAACAAGGGGCCGTCGCTCGACCGTCGGGGCCGATCAAGCATGTGGTCTACATCATTCGGGAGAACCGGACGTATGACCAGCTTCTTGGAGATTTGAAAGTGGATGGGAAGGCCGTCGGCAATGGCGATCCGAGCCTGGTGATGTATGGCGAGGACGTGACGCCGAACCTGCATAAGCTGGCCAGGCAGTTTGGGGTGCTCGACAACTTCTACGACTCGGCGGAGGTTTCGGGCGATGGTCACGTGTGGTCAAACACGGCCATCGGTACGGATTATCTGGAGCGGACGTGGCAGCTGAACTACCGTGGCGGGCAGCATGGGTATGACTTTGAAGGCGTGGTGAGCCAGGGGCTGCCGCTCGAGCAGCACATTCCGGATGTGAACGAGCCTTCCAGCGGCTATCTCTGGGGGAATTTGGCGAGGCATGGCATGACGCTCTACCATTTTGGCGAGTTCATCTCGACGACCTTCTGCAACCCGAAGCGTGGGGCGGGGGCGCAGGCGGACTCGCGGCAGGGGCCGATGCTTGAGGGTGTTCCATGTTCGCAACGCAACGAGGTGAAGCCGGGCGAGACACTCCCCGAGGTGTGGGGCGGAGGCATCAATAAGTGGCCCTGGGCAATCCCGCTGATTGAGGCCAACAGAGCGACCAAGCCGGAGCTGGTGGGGCACTTCGCGCCGGAGGCTCCGGACTTCAACTTGCGGGTGCCGGATCAGGTGCGCGAAGACATCTTTGAGAAGCACCTGGCGGGCTGGATTGCAGATAAAAAGACCGGCAAGGACACCATGCCGAACTTTGTGATGCTGCGGCTGGCCAACGATCATACGGCGGGAACGACGCCGGGCGGTCCAACGCCCAAGTCTTCGGTTGCGGATAACGACCTAGCGGTGGGGCGTGCGGTGGAGGCGATCTCGCACTCACCTTTTTGGGACGACACGGCGTTCTTTATCCTGGAGGACGATGCGCAGAACGGAGCGGACCACGTGGATGCGCATCGCTCAATAGGCGTGGTGGTGAGCAAGTATGCTCCGCATGGCGGGGGCGGGATGCCGTTTGTGGACAGCCGGTTTTACTCGACGGTGAGCATGGTGCGGACGATGGAGATGGTTCTGGGCCTGCCGCCCATGAACAACAATGATGCGCTGAGCTCGGCTATGGGGACGCTGTTTACGGGACCGGGGGATCAGCTTCCGTTTACCGCGGATCGCTCGAACGAGACAAATCGGCTGATTTACACAGCGAATGCGCCGGCGGCGCGGACGGCGAATGCGGACACGGCGCGGGGTGCGCGGGAGTCGGCGAAGATGGACTTTAGCCACGCTGACCGCGCGGACGCGCAGAAGCTGAATCTGATACTTTGGCAGGATGCGCGGTCGGGTGTTCCGCCTCCGGCTCAGTTGACGGTCAAACGCAAGAAGCAGAAGAAGGATGACGATGGCGACGAATAATTACAATCTGCGACCATTCCGGTTGAAACCAACCTTTGTCGAGCGTGTATGGGGTCGGACGGATCTGAAGCCGTGGTACGAGGAGACCGGCGTCGCGGGCAAGGTGGGCGAGGCATGGCTCACAGGCGCGGAGTGCGTCATCGAGACGGGGCCGGAGACGGGGAGGACGCTTGCGGACCTTTCGCAGCAATGGGTGGGAACACTCGATGGGGTGGCGGGCGGCGGTGAGTTCCCGCTGCTGGTGAAGATGCTGTTTCCAAGCGAGAAGCTTTCCGTGCAGGTGCATCCGGATGACGAAGCGGCCGTGAAGCTGGGGCTGCCTCGAGGCAAAACGGAGTGCTGGTACGTGCTTGAGGCGGAGCCGGGCGCTACGGTCGCGTGCGGTTTGCGGTCGGGCGTCTCGGTAGAGGATGTGCGTGCGGCCGCCGCAGATGGAACGCTTGAGACCCTGCTACAGTCCGTGCCGGTAAAGGTCGGAGACATGGTGTTTGTGGATGCAGGCACGGTGCATGCCATCGGGCCGGGGCTGGTGCTGCTCGAGGTGCAGCAGACATCGGACACGACCTACCGCCTGTTTGACTACGGACGCGGGCGCGACTTGCACCTGGACGAGGGTCTCGGCGTAGTGAAGACCAAGACCAAGGCCGGTGTGGTGGAGTCAGTGGCAACCAAGCAATACACACGGCTCATTGACGAGAAGTATTTCGTGGTCGATCGCTTTGATGTTCCGGCAGGCCACACGTTTGAGATGGAGATGGATGGGGTGGGCTGCGTGGTAGGCACAAGCGGGAGCGCGGCCGTCAACGAGGTGCGGTTCGGCGTGGGGCAGGCTGTGGTCGTTCCGGCAGGCAGCGTGACGATGAGCAGCGCCGCGGGCGGCACGTTTGTGCGGTGTTGGGAGCGCGCGAAGTAGGTGGAGGCTGTAACTTTCACGCGTCCCGATCGCAGAGTTGACGCCTCAGACTCACGCACCTAGACGCATTTCAGAACTGGAAGTAGAGGAACTGGGCGGTCGGGTCCAGCTCAACCAGAACGGCAAAGAAAAGGACGGCCATAACCAGGCTCCAGCGCAGGGTGGGTGCCCAGCGGAGCGTCGGAAACAACGTGGGCGCCTGCTGGTGGGCGAGAGTGGTAGAAGCAGCCGGGCCGGGGATGGGATGGTCGGCAGTGCGCTCGTGTCCAAGAATTTGCTGAGTTTTGGGTAGGAACCAAACGACCGGGAAGAGCGCAAAGGCGAGTGCGCCGTCGAGCAGGCTGGAGGAAGAGCCGACTCCGTGGGCACCGGCAAGGTCGTGAAGAAGCGCGAAGGCGGCGTGCATGGAGCTTGAGCGGAAGAAGATGAGTGCGAAGGTGACCTGGACGTAGACGCCGAGCATCATGGCGAACCGTTTTGGCCCGGTGGGTGCAAGCACGTTGAGAGCGCGCGGA
This sequence comes from uncultured Acidobacteriaceae bacterium, assembly GCA_964246225.1. Taxonomy (GTDB): domain Bacteria; phylum Acidobacteriota; class Terriglobia; order Terriglobales; family Acidobacteriaceae; genus Edaphobacter. The sequence goes on from CAXTQE010000028.1 coordinate 21,324, forward strand.
CGAAACTGCCGCCAAGCCTGATTGGCGGTGAGGTAAACGCCGTGGATTAGTCCAAAGACGAGAAACTGAAGCCCGGCTCCGTGCCAAAGACCGGTGAGCAGCATGGTCGCGAGGGTTGGACCGGCGACCATGGCGGTGAAGCCGGCGGGAGTGGAAAGGGTCCTGCGCGAGATCGCATGTCCGTGCGCGAGGCGGCGGCGCTGAATGCTGAGCAGGATGGGGTTGTAGAGGTAAAGGGTAACGTAGCGGGTAAGAGTGATGTGCCAGCGCTGCCAATACTCGGTGACGCTGACGGCCTTGTAGGGGGAATCGAAGTTGAGCGGAAAGCGAATGGAAAATAAACGGGCGAGGCCCAGCGCCATGTCGCTGTAGCCCGAGAAGTCGAAGTAAAGCTGCATGGAGTAGACGACGAGGCCGGTAAAAGCAGAGAGGAAGGAAAGCGAACCGGCTTTGCGGAAGGTGAGGTCGGCGGTGTGGGCAAGAGTATCGGCAAGGAGAACCTTTTTTGCGAGCCCCATGAGAAACCAGGTGAGACCAAGCGAAACATCTTCGGAGTGGAGTGAGAAGCGGCGGGGACGGGCGGAAAACTGCGGCATCATCTCTTTGTGATGGAGGATCGGGCCGGCGATGAGGTGAGGAAAAAACGTGACGAAGAGCAAGTAGGAGAGAAAATCCTGGCGCTCGGCCTGGCCCTGCGCGAGGTCGACGAGATAGCTGATCTGGGTGAATGTGAAGAAGGAAATGCCGAGCGGCAAAAGGATGGAGCCAAAGTGAAGGCCGGGTACGCCGAGCGAATGAAGTAGAAGGAGCGCTTTGAAGAGGTATTTGAAGTAGAAGAGCGCAAGCAGATTCAAGCCGACACCGAGGATCAGCAGACGCCTGCGTGGCGGCGAGTCTGGGGGCGTTTCACTGATGGCTCGCGCAACCAGGAAGTTGAGGAGTGTGGAAAGAATGAGGAGCACGACAATCGGGGGGTTCCAGGCGGCGTAGAAGACAAGCGAGGCGGCGGCCAGCCAAAGCATCACAGCCCGGCGGCCAAATCGGCCCAGCACCTGGTAGCCGAGCAAGGTGACCGGGAGAAAAAGGAAAAGAAAATGATAGGAGTTGAAGAGCATCCGTGACAGTGCCGAGGAATATTAAAACAAACTGCTGATTTGAGCTAAGGTTTTGCGTTCAGGTGCCGATAAGGAAGATGGAGGCGAATGTGGTGCAGCAAAGCTAGAGTTCGGAAGGGCGGGATGCGGTCCTCGGTCGACAGCTCTTGGCTGGCGACGGTGTCGAGTTCGCGGGCAATGGCATTCGAGACCACCTTGGCACCAGTGGCCGTGTAATGGCGATCGTCGTTGAAGAGGGTGACGGGCAGAGGCTGGAGGAAGTTGGAGGTAAGCCCGTGCAACTCGGATTGATAGGTGGCGAGGTTGTCGTCGCAGGCAGGAATTGGAGCAACGTTAACGAGAACGACGGCAGCCTGGGCGGCGTATTGACGATGAAAGCCGGCAACCAGGTCGCGGGAGAAGTGCGAGCGTTGCTCGGATGGAGATACGGCAGGATCAAGCGGAGTGCAGGAGGTGCGAGCGGGTGCGGGAGGCGTAAAGAAACCATTGCGGACAAGGATGGTGTCTTCCTCCGAACGATAGTTCGAGAGGTGGTACCAGAGGTTGCGGAGCACGTACCACGAGCCGAATCCGGCAGCATAACCCGCGAACGCGATCGATTCGCGGGGATGGGAGAGCAAAAGCTGGCGTCTCTGAGCGGGATCTCCATGGCGCAGCAACTCGAGCATGCCTTCGGCGTAGATGGTCTGGTGCCACGCATCTCTACTGGGTTCGAAGCCGTCCGGCGAGAGCTGGATGAGCAGGATGCGGGGCTTGGGGTTGGCAGCAAGGAAGTGGTCGAGAGTGAGATTGCCGGTGACGGCAAGGACGGCGTTGGTGACGGCGATGTTGCATGTACGAAGGCCGGTTCGGGCTTCAAGCAGGTCGGGATCGATCCCGGTCATCGCGGTAGAGTCTCCGAAGACGACAACGTCGCATTCCCGATCCTTCATGTCAAAGACGGCATCATTGGCACGCACCCAAACGCTGGCACCGTGATGGAGAAAGAAATTCGAGGCACCGAAGACGATGCACGCGGGAATGGCGAGAAGCGGGAGGACAACAAGGAGCAGACAGTAGCGAAGTAAGAGATCACGTCGCTGCGAGGCGGATGCTAAAAGGCTGCGCTCGAAGTCGAACGTCGAGTTGCGCCGATCTGCTGGTCTCGTGACCAGAAGGATGGATGACGTGGAGATAATAGGTCCTTGGACGTTCTTGTTTCCAACTAAACTCCTTCACCGTGCGAGTGAGTCAACGGAGTTACCTCCTGATGGACGCCAAGAACGAGCGCTGGGTTTACCAACGGTATGTTGAGGAAGCAGAAGCCAAGCGAAAGCATGGTTTTTATGTTCGCTAGCTGACTTATCCAACGCGTTCCCAAGGGGGCGTTAGTTGAGCAGCATGGCTGTGGGTTGCTTGTGCGCTTGCCCGGTGGACGAGGGATGATGTTCGGCTTCATCGGCCAACTGACGCAGATTCCAGACACCGGCACCGAAAAAGAGAATGAGCAGCGGTCCATCCGTGAGTTTGCGAATGTTCCAGCTAAGCGTGCCGACCGAGTTGGCGGCGAGAAAGAGAAGGCTGAGACAGGCAATCCTGCGAGGAGGTCTGGTCCAGCGAGCGAGGAGGCGCCAGGCAATCAGGGCCAAAGGCAGAGCGATGGGAGCGGTATCGTACTCCATAATGCGCGGGTTTAGCAGGATGACGCCGACGAGCATCACGGGCATCCACTGGGCCAGCGAGAAGCTGCCGCGAAGATAGAGCCGGGAAAGATAGATCAAAAGCGCAAACAGAGGAATGGCGTAGGCAACAAAGAAGATCATGCTGGCCGGAGAGTAGGCGATGCCGTGGCTGTAGAGTACGTCGCCGAAGAGACCGGCGGGGCTGCAGCCGAAGTCGCGGTTGAAGCGAAATTGGAGGTCGACGGCTTCGAGATAGTGGCGGAAGAGCGTAGGCCAGACGACGGGTTGCACGGCAAAGAGTGCGATGCCGGCGGCACCGGTGCAGACAACCGGAAGCCACTGGCGCCGGGCAGAGAGGATGGGGATGACCACAAGGCTGAGCAGCGGAGCCTTGACACAACTTGCTGCCAGGGTAGCGAGGTAGAACCAACGCCAAATTCCGCGTTGCCAACCGAGAACGGCGGCTACCAGGACCATGGCATAGAGGAGGTAGGCAACGTTGCCGCTCATGATGGTTGCGTTCGCGAGGAAGCCGGGAAAGAAGATGGCGACGGGAGCGAGATATCGGAAGTAAGGACGTTCGCTACGCTCAACCGCGCGGAAGGTAACCCAGACCTGGGCCAGCGCCGCGGCAAAGTAGAGCACACAATACGCTCCGCCGCTCAGCCAGCCCGGGATGGCGGCTATCAGGCGCAATAGCGGAAGGGTCATCGGCGAGTAAACGTAGCTGAAAGGAGGGTCCTGGGCGAGGAGGAGTTTGGGATTGGCGAGCAGTTGCTCATGGAAGAGCCGTTGCACGGAGGTAGCGTCGATATAGGGGTCGTGTCCTGCGCGGAGCGAATGCATGCCGGCGCGGTAGATGTCCACATCCCAGCCCACTCCCCCGAGTTTGGCCCAGATGACGAGGGTAACGAGGGTCAGGGTCCAGAGGAGGAGGACACCGCGGGAGCGGACTACCTGGAGCGCGCGGTTCAACGCGATACCTTGACCTCACCCGCGAAGGCCGTATGCATCGGTTCGTCTCGCCGGGTGCGGCTGCGCAGGCCCCACGTAAAGAGGCTGCTGATGGAAAGATTCCAGACCGAGCCGAGGACGATGCCTGCCAGGCCAGCGAGGTACCACTCGGTGCCGGACTGCCACAGGCTGTTGGCGAAGACGACGTTGGCCCAGGCGCCGAACCCACAGGCAAGCACAAATCGCGCTCCTCCGGAGAGGATCTGAACGCCTTGCAGGCGGCGGTCGCGGAAGGTAATCCGGTTGTTGAGCGAGAAGTTCTCGATCATGGCGACGAAGGTGGCAATTAACTGTGCGGCAACGAAGTGAAGATGCGCGGCCTGGCTGAGGAGCAGAAGTGTAACCAGATGTGTGCCGAGACCAAGGGCGCCAACCAGAAGATAAAGCGCGAGGCGGACGGGGATGATTCCGCCGAGCAGATTGTTGAGGATCAGAAACACGTACTCGAGGCCGACGACGACATTCAGTTTGCTCTCACCGAAGCGGCGAGAGCGAAAGGTGTAGCCGACCTCCGCGAGGCGGACGGGACGTGGGCTCGACGCGAGCAGGTCGACCAGAATCTTGAAGCCCTGGCCCTGCATGTCGCGGACGACCTCCTGCAGGAAGGAACGGCGCAGCAGGAAAAAGCCGCTCATCGGGTCGGTGACTTTGGAGCGGCAGACGGAGTGACTGATTTTCTGTCCGCTGCGGCTGAGAAAGCGGCGTGCGCGGCCGAACTCGCCCATGCTGCCGCCCTCGGCATTGCGGGTGCCGACGACGAGGTCAAGCGACTCCTGGTGGAGCCGGCGCAGCATGATGGGGAGAATGGTCTCGTCATGTTGGAGGTCAGCGTCCATAACGGCTACGACGGGCGCGGAGGTGACCAGCATGCCCTCAATGCAGGCGGAAGAGAGCCCCCGCCGGCCGACGCGGTGAAGCAGGCGGATGCGGGCGTCGAGCCGGGCGTATGCAGTGACGACCTCCGCGGTTCCGTCGGGGGAATCATCGTCAACGAAGATTGCCTCCCAGGAGAGCCCCTGGAGTGCGTCGTGCAACTTCTCAAGGATCAGCGGGATATTTTCCCGTTCATTGTAGGTGGGCAGAATGACCGCTAGATCCAGTCTCGATCCGGCGATGGGAAGGGGGTAACTGGATCGACTTTCAGAAGCAAGAGCGTTGTACTTGCAGACGGACTCCAATATTTTCCTCGATGCGCGCAACCATACGACGAGTCAAAAGCCGCCTGCGTTTACTTACGCTGAGAACGTCTCACGATTAGAGTACGGCAGAAGCGATGTCCGGGTGGTGTGGACTCAAGGCAGAGACTAGCGGAGAAAGGCGCTAAGCTCGCTGGCGGCGTTGCGCAGGGGCGCGAGGAAGTGGGTCTGCATGTCGAAGACGGGCATGCGAGGGGCGTTGCCGGAAAGATTGATGGTGGCGACCACCCGTCCGGAGGGGGCGTACACGGGTACGGCAAGCGAGCGGAGGCCCACTTCGAGCTCCTGGTCGACGAGCGCGTAGCCGAGGCGGCGGACGGTGCGCAACGTAGCCCGAAGTTTTTCTGCAGAGGTGATGGTGCGGGTGGTGTGGGGGATGAGTTCGGCTTTGTGCAGGTAGCTTTCGAGCTGCTCGGGCGGGAGATATGCCAGCAAGACGCGGCCCATCGAAGTGCAGTACGCAGGCAGGCGCGAGCCGATGTGAAGATCAACCGCCATGACGCGGGAGGGGACCTGGGTGCGCGCGATGTAGACGATCTCATGGCCGTCAAGCGTGGCGACGGAGAAGGACTCGCGGAAGGTCTGGGACATGCGCTCGAGGATGGGCAGGGCGGCGGTCGAGAGCGTGGAGGAGGTGGTGTAGGTGTGCGAGAGCGAGAGCAGGCGCGGGCGAAGGGCGTAACGCTGTCCGTCCTCAATGCCGGCGAAGCCGAGTTTGGTGAGCGTATACAGGCAGCGGCGGACGGCGGCGCGGGAGAGTCCGGTTTTGACCGAGAGCTGGGAGATGGTCATCTGCGGGTTCTGCTGGGTGAAAGCCTGGATGACGATCAGCCCGCGGGCGAGTGAGGTCATGAAGTTCGGGTCGCCCTGGTACTGATCGAGCGTGGAAGAAGGTGTGGTGCGCGTTGCCGGCGTGGAGGGAGGTACGACGGCAGGGGTCGATCCGGACATGATGCTTCCTTCAAGCCGTCCGGCGCGGGGCCGAAATGGCCTGTGTGCGATAGACGAACTACTGTAACGATAAACGCACACGGAGGCAGGTGCAAGGTTGGGTTTCGACGGCGTCATAACGTGGCCCAGAGACGTGCACCGATTGATCCGGTTCGGGGTGCACTGCGCAGCCGGGGCCAGGAGTCTCGCCTCTTGGGCTTGTGCCAAGGGTCATGGTCGAGAAGTCAGTCTATGGTTTCCCCCCTGAAAGTCTGACCAATTCGTCCGGCTTCCTCGAGCCTAGATATGGTTTACCTGCTTCACCACATTTCCTTACACCAACAATCTGGACCGTTCGCCCTTGGTAGATTTACCAGATGCACTTTCTCCGGTCTGTCCAACTTTTTCTGCTTCTCCCTTTGCTCGTTCCGGCGAACGCCCATGCGCAGACCGCAGAAGCTAAGCTGCATCAACTGGCGGATCGCTTTGTCGATCAGCAACTTCTGTTCGATCCAACGATCAGCTATTCGACGGGCTTGCTCACGCGAGACCATAGCCATTTCTCGGACCGGACTCCTGAGGCACTCGCAACGCACGACCTGGCAGAACGCGAGGATCTGAAGGCGCTTCTCACTTTGCCCATCGATAACCTGGCGAAGCAGGATCGCTGTTTGTACGCCAATTTAAGGGAACAGCTGGAGGCCGATCTGCAGCTACGTGTGTGCCGAACGGAGCTTTGGAATGTGAACCACTTTGACGGTTGGCAGTCTGCATTCGCGGAGGTGGCCGCACGGCAGCCGGTGGGCTCGGCTGAGGAGAGAAAGCAGGCGCTGGAACGTTGGGGCAGTCTGCCCAGGTATGTCAGCGTTGAAATTCGGAATCTGAAGCTTGGGCTTGCGCAGGGATATGCCGCGCCGCAATCGGTAGTGCGCCGGGTCATTCAGCAGATGGATGCGCTCGCGGTAACAGATCCGGAGAGATCGCCCTTCTACTCGCCCGCTCTCCGAAGTGGCGATGCGGTCTTTGAGGCCGCTTTTCGGCAGCTCATCTTGCACCAGATCAATCCGGCCCTGCGGTCCTATCGCGACTTCCTGCAATCGGAGTATTTGCCCAAGGCAAGAGAAGGCGTGGCGATCTCCGACCTGCCGAGTGGAGCTGCCTGCTACCAGGCTTTTCTGCGCGCCAATACTACCTTGTCGCGAACTCCGCAGGAGGTCTTCGACTTAGGCCAAAAAACCGTGCGTGAAAACATGGCGGAAGTCATAAAACTGGGACAAGCGGACGATCACAGCACGAACGTCCAGGCGGTTGTGGCCGCGATTCGAGCGAAGCCCGTGGAGCAATTTCAATCGAAAGAGGATCTGCTTTCATTCTCGCGGCAGTTTCTGGAACGCGCGAAGGACACGACGGCTGCGCGCCTGATCAGCCGCATGCCACAGCAGGATGTCATCCTCGAACCGCTGTCGGCATTTGAAGAAGATGCGGGAGTCGGATCTAGGTTTCAGCAGGAGCCCGGTCCTCACAAACCGTCAGTTTTTCTGATCCGACTAAGCGACTGGCGAACGGAGACGCGAGCCGAGGCCGAGATCGTCACCGTGCATGAAACCGTGCCCGGCCATGCTCTGCAGAAGGCCCTCGCCAGTGAACTGCAGTCCCCGACACGACTCTCGAAATTGATTGACAACGCAGCCTATGTTGAAGGCTGGGCGAGGTATGCGGAAGCTTTGGGGGAAGAGGCCGGCATATACGACACAGGGGATGCTGCCATTATGCGAAGGCTGTGGCCGGCGCGCGGCATGGTCGTCGATCCTGGCCTCCATGCGTTCCACTGGACGCGGCAGCAAGCGGTGGACTATATGGTCTCTTCCGGACACTTCACCGCGGAGGTCGCCAATGAGTATGTCGACCGCAGCGCGGTAGCGCCCGGACAGCTTACCTCGTACGATTCGGGTGGCCTGGAGATCAAGAGGCTGCGTACAGAAGCACAGACAAAACTGGGCAACCGCTTCGACCTGCGACGCTTCAATCTTGCCGTGCTGGAAGAGGGCGTCGTTCCGCTTGAGGAGTTGCGTCTTCATGTGGAGGCGTGGCTCGCCGCAGAGCTGTCCCATCCCTGAACGTGGTCTGTCTCGCGAACGCTTGTGTCGGCCATTCCTGTAGGTCAGGTGTGCCGGCCTGGCCCGACGGTAGAGGACATCTGCGGGGCGCTGTTTTGACTCGCCGCCGGCCGAAGACGATTCGTGCCGAAGGCGCGATCCATGCATCCCATAGAGAGTCGATCTATTAGAGAGTCGATCTATTTCAGCAGGGGGACAGGAAGCGTATGGCTACTGAAGCGCAGGAAACGGCTCTTTTCGATCGCGAGGCTTGGAAGGCACTGACGACGCATCACGGGGAGTTTGAGGGCAAGCAGCTCAAGGAGCTGTTCGCGGCCGATCCGGGACGCGGGACGCGCTATACGGCCGAGGCGGCGGGATTGTTTCTGGATTACTCGAAGAATCGCGTGGACGACACGACGTTGAAGCTGCTGGTGGAACTGGCCGAAGAGTGCGGGCTGAAGGAGAAGATTGAGGCGATGTTTCGCGGCGACAAGATCAACATCACCGAGGATCGTGCGGTGCTGCATGTCGCTCTGCGCGCGCCCAAAGAGGAGTCGATTGTTGTCGACGGTCAGGATGTGGTGCCGGAGGTGCACCAGGTGCTCGACAAGATGTCGGGCTTTGCGGAGAAGATTCGCAGCGGCGAGTGGAAGGGGTTTACGGGCAAGCGCATTCGCAACGTGGTGAACATCGGCATTGGCGGCTCGGATCTAGGGCCGGTGATGGCGTATGAGGCGCTCAGGTACTACTCGGACCGGGAGATCACGTTCCGGTTTGTGTCGAACGTGGATGGGACGGATTTTGTCGAAGCGGTGCGGGACCTGAGCGCGGACGAGACGCTCTTCCTGGTCGCGTCGAAGACGTTCAAGACACAGGAGACGATGACCAATGCGCACTCGGCACGGGAATGGGCGCTGGCATCGTTGAAGGACGAGGCGGCGATCGCAAAACACTTTGTTGCAATCTCCACCAATGATAAGGAGGTGGCGAAGTTCGGCATCGATACGGAGAATATGTTTGGGTTCTGGGACTGGGTCGGCGGGCGCTACTCGATGGATTCGGCGATCGGCTTGTCCACGATGATCGCGATCGGGCCGGACCAGTTTCGCGCGATGCTCGATGGATTCCATGCGATGGACGTGCACTTCCGGACCACGCCGTTTGAGAAGAATCTGCCCGTACTGATGGGTTTGCTGACGGTCTGGTATACCGACTTTTTTGATGCGCAGACGATGGCGATCCTGCCGTATGAGCAGTATCTGAAACGCTTTCCGGCGTACCTGCAGCAGTTGACGATGGAGTCAAATGGTAAGCATGTAACGCTTGCGGGCGAGCATGTTTCGACCGAGACCGGACCGATCTACTGGGGCGAGCCGGGGACCAATGGACAGCACTCGTTCTACCAGCTGATTCACCAGGGGACGCGGCTGATTCCATGCGACTTCATTGGCTTTTTCAAGTCGCTGAACCCGCTGGGACCGCATCATGACATGCTGATGGCGAACGTGTTCGCACAGGCCGAGGCGCTGGCGTTTGGCAAGACAGCCGAGCAGGTGAAGGCGGAGGGCACGGCAGACTGGCTGGTGCCGCATCGGGTGTTTGAGGGCAATCGCCCATCGAACGTGATTCTGGCCGACGAGCTTACGCCGAAGCTCCTGGGAACGCTGGTGGCGCTCTATGAGCACAGCGTGTTTACCCAGGGAGCGATCTGGAATATTGACTCGTTCGACCAGTGGGGCGTCGAGCTGGGCAAGGTGCTGGCGACGCGCATCCTGGCCGAGATTGAAGGGGATGCGGCGCTGACGCACGATACGTCGACCAACGCCTTGATTGAGCGCTACCGGAAGAACAAGTAAAGCCTGGCAGGTCGGCCCGCACCTTTGGACTAAGGGTGCGGGCCGACTATCGATGCAGTCTCCGCTTGCGAAGAACAATCGAGAGGGGCAGGGAATTAGCGAAGGCCACCGCTAACCTGGATCAGGTCGCCGGTAATCCAGCGCGCGTCGTCGGAG
>CAXTQE010000029.1:0-29948 GCA_964246225.1 uncultured Acidobacteriaceae bacterium
AAGTCAGCAATCGTCGGGGTAAGCGTGAAAAACCGGTGGCCGTCGCTATTATGCCGGGCGGTCACTTCTGCCAGCAAAGCGTTCTCGATCTTACCCTTCACACTGCATCCGTGGCAGGCGATGTAACGGAGGTCTTCATGGAAGGTGACTTCCATGGCGTACCGTACATTGCCGGAGATGATCGTTTGACCGGCATTTGCCCCGAAGCGTTGCATAAAGCCCGGGAAATCGGTTCCCCAACCCTTGGGAGCATCTCTGGCCTCCGAGTAAAGCGCGCGCACCGTAGTCCGAAGCACAGCCGGCAGACCGTAGCTGTCCTTCACGTAGTCATCGAAGATAATCTTTTTGGTGGGCTGTTCATATGGACGGCCGTTCACGATAGCTAGCTTGCCATTCCGCAAGGCTTCCTGCTGCTCGGGGGTAAGCTGCGCACGAGGGTCGAGCGCGGGGCGAGTTCGAAGCGGCTTGGGCCCGCTCTGCTGAGGAGTGGACGGCTGGACCGGAGAACTTTGCGAGGGTGCAGCGGCAGTCCCCGAATTTGGCACTTCCTGTGCCGGTAGAGGTGCGCACAGAGTAAAGCCTACGACGACGGAGAGCAGAGACAATATCGGCATGGAACCCATAAAACAAAACCTCAGGACTCTGACATCTCTTAAGTGCACGCGTCAGTTTTCTTGTAAGTAGATTGCCACATAATCGAGATAATTCTCTGCATATTTAAGAATCAGCGCACGATCCGCGACATCGAGCGAACGTCGTATCTTTCCGGGAACTCCGGCGACCAGGCTTCCCGGTGGAATCACAGCGTGCTCCGGGATGACCGCGCCGGCCGCGATGATCGATCCGGCACCGACCCGCGCATCGTTGAGGATCACCGCTCCGATGCCGACCAGAACTTCGTCTTCCAGAATGCAGCCGTGCACCGTGGCATTGTGGCCGATGGTCACCATCTCCCCGACGTGGACAGGGTACAGGTCGCGCATCCCGTGCAGGACGGCACAGTCCTGGACATTGGATCGCGCGCCGATGCGAATGGCGTTTATGTCACCGCGCACGACGGCATTCATCCAGATACTGGCCCGCTCGCCCAGCACGACGTCCCCGATGACCTGCGCGCTTGGGTCGACATAACAGCTGGCCGGCACGGTCGGGCGCACTCCCTTATGGCTGCGGATCATAGATTCCTGTCTAACTTTCACTATGACCGCAATTCCTGCTGCGGTCTCATAAAATTTCGGTGTCAGTTTCGATCGTATAGCGTATTCTAACGAAAGCCTGTTGGCGCGATCGTGAGGTGTATTTCTTTGGCAGAGATTCGAGTTCAAGAGGGCGAACCCCTTGAGAACGCGCTGCGACGTTTCAAACGTAAGGTGCAGACGGAAGACATCATCAAGGAGGTAAAACGTCACTCGTTTTACCTCAAACCGGGCGAAAAGAAGCGCGTAAAAGAAGCATTGGCGCGTAAACGCAATCGTAAGAAGATTCGCAAAGAGCAGGACTAACGCAGCAAAAGCAGGATCGGCCGCAAAGACGGCCTCCGCTTGCAACAAGAGAGCTGGTCTGTTTGGACCGGCTCTCGCTGTCTCAACGTGCGTACCTTTCCCGGGTGATTGCATAGGTAAGGCGCATCTTCCCGGGCAGACAGCAAGAACACCTCCATCGGGCTCCCAAGATCGACCCGCACAACGAGAAGGCGATCGCCGCGTAACCTCGGTCGGCGATCCAGCGTTCTCTGCACGCATGGGGAAGCTCTATGGATGCGCAATTTTTAGACCGACTTCTCGTTTGTTTCGATTGCCATGGCGAGTTCATCTTCACCGCCGGGGAACAGCTCTTCTTCCATGACAAGCAGTTCAAGAACGACCCCAAGCGCTGCAAGCCATGCAAATCGCGGCGCTCCAGCCTTGCCGCGTCGGCCAATGGGGCCGAAGGGACGACGGCCGGACTGTCGCGGACCGAGACGCGTACCGAGTGTTCGGCGTGCGGGGTCGACACCACGGTCCCGTTCAAACCCACGCAGGGCCGTCCTGTGTTGTGCCGGCAGTGCTTCCAGCAGAAAAACCGGGTTGCGGCAACCGTCTCAGCGCTGACCGAAGCCTCCACCAACGGCGGCGGACAGACCCTGTCACCGGCCGCCGCCCTGCTTGCCGCGGTCTCGATGGCCTCGGCCTCCGGTTCGTCCTCGGTCTCGAGTGCTGCAGACCTGGCCTCGATCAGCGCTGCGTCCTCGCGACCAAGTTCCTTCGTCTCGCCCCGATCGGCCTACGCAGAGCCTGCTTCGGTCGAAGAGGTGGTTGAGCGGTCGCCGGCCGCCGTAGCTCGCGAGTAACGGCTGCCTGCCCACCCATCTGGCCTCGCTTCGCCCTGAACCACAAAGGCAGGCCGTAGCTCGGCCGTTCGAATCCAACCTGTAGCCATGACCTCATTGCGTCGAACGTACCTGTACAAGCTCACCTCCGACCAGGGCGGCGCGCCATGTGCCATCCAGCCTGCGCTTGGCGAACGTCCTCTGCTCACCCTGGCGATCTGCAAGCCTGCCATCCGCCGGACTGCCCAGCCCGGGGACCGCATTCTTGGCATCACCAGCCATGCGCTGGCGCAGACGGAGGGCTACCCGCTCGGTGCCGTGATTTACGCCGCAATCGTCGCCGAAGGCATCGAGGCGCGGGACTACTTTGCTCCGGCAAGCCCGTTTACCGAGCGCCCGGACTGCATCTACGAGTTCCACCAGCAGCTGGGCCGGGCGGCACACCGGGGTCTCTCCGCGCTGCACAAAGACGAGCGTCACCAGCTGCGCGACCTCGGCCGCTACCCCTTTTACAAGAATGGCCGCGTGCTGGTGTGCGAGGAGTTTCGCTATTTTGGCGCGGCGGCGGTCCCCATTCCGGCGCGCCTGCCCTTGTTGACAGCCGCCGCTGAGACCCTCGGGCAAGGGCATCGCGTCTTCCTCGAGCGGGATGCGGAGTCGCGCGAGGCCGACGCTCTGTTCCGATCCCTGTGGAAGCGAACCAGCAGCTTTACTTCTCGCGTCGTCGAGGGAGATACCTACGACCATCGTCCAGGCAAGCGCACGCTTGGATGACGTCGAATGTGCGTCCCTTCGCGCACGAAAAACCCGCCCAAGAGATCAGGCGGGTAGACGCGGTTGGAGCTGAAGCGAAAGTTCTACTGCATCGATTTCTTACCGACCAGAGGCTCTGGAAGTGTCCCCAACATGCCATTCACCAGGCTGTTTGTCCGCGCTCTTACTGCAGGCAAAACACTTCCACGTGAATGGACCTGCGCCGAAACCGGCTGCTGAAGCGTGACGATCAACGCCGTCGCAGGAGCATCGCCGCTACAGGTGTAGCTGTGAATGGTGTTGGCGTCGAAGTAGGCTGAATCGCCGGCTTCGATGTGATGCGTGACCTCGCCGTGCTGAACATCCAATTGTCCGGTGAGTAGATATAGGAACTCCGCGCCGACGTGCTGGTGCGAGCGAGGTTCCCGGTCGCGCTTGTTGGGGAGGAACTCGGCGAAGTAGGGATCGAGCTGCCGGTCCGGAACAAGATAGCCCAGGCTTTCGAAGAAGTAAGTTGGGTCTGCAACGCCAGACTGAGGCAGGCGGACCCGGTTTTTACTTCTGTGAACGCGAAACAGGGTCTGCGGCTCTGGATCAAAGAAGTAGCTCAGGTCCTTCGAGAAGACCATGGCGATGCGCGCCAGGTTACGCAGGGTCGGGACCACGCGGCCGGTCTCAAGCTGCGAAAGAAAACTTGCGGAAAGACCCGTGTGGCGGCCCAGCTCAACAAGTCCCATGGATTTTTTCAGGCGAAGAAATTTGATGCGTTCGCCAATTCGCTTTTCAGCGATAAACGATTCGGCGGCCTCGCCGTCAATAGCCAAATTGGAGAATTCCTGCGGCACCTCCGGTAGCGGATGAGCGGGCAACGGGGTGTCCGGAATCGAAAACGGCGCTCGATTTGAAGAGCTTTTCATACCATAACCAGATGTGTTGGCGCGACGGAAAGTTGCTGTCTTTTGTGGGATTTCTTTTGTCCTCAGGTTTAAGGCAAAGCCGCTTCTCTCAGCTTGAACCGCTTCGAAGGTGCGATGGGAAACCGGGAAAGATCGCGAATGCTAGCCTGAACTGGATGTATCGCCTTTCTCCTTTGTCCCGGATCTTGCCGCTCCTCTGTTGGCTGGGTTGCGCCAGCCCTGGGCCGCCGCATGCTCCCTCGCTGCACCTGCCGGAGATGGCAAGCGGACTCGCCGCTGAACGGATCGGGAACGGGGTACGGGTGTCCTGGACCAGCCCGCTTAACACTACGGATGGAGACCGCATCCAGCAGCCAACCACGGCGGTTCTCTGCCGGGAGATGCCGCCAAAGGGCGGATGTCTTGCGATGCAGAGACTCCCGGTGATCCCCGGACCGTCTTCAGCGACGGATCAGCTGCCCGCCGATCTTGCCTCCGGGCCTCCGCGGCTGCTGCTCTACCGGGTGGAGCTGCAGAATGCCAAGGGTCGCTCCGCCGGCGACTCGGATCCGGTGTTTGCGGCGGCCGGCGCGGCGCCCCCGCCCGTAGGACCCCTGACACTCTCCTCCCGGAGAAACGCCGTGCTGGTTCGCTGGCCGGCTATGGCTGCCCCGGCTGCCGCCATCATGGAGTTGAAGCGTACCCTGGTTGCGACCGCGGATGGACCTTTGAAACCGGCAGCGGCCTTACCAGCCGACGTCGCTCCAAAACGTGAGCGATCCCCGCGTGCTTCAAAGCCGGCCGCCGGAGAGACGATTCTCCGCAGCCCACCGAAGGCTGGCTCAGCCGTAGCCGATGGGCTCATCGATCCCACCGTCGTCCACGCCGACACCTATATCTACATCGCCCAGTGGGTCATGGACGTTACCGTCTCCGGCCATGCGCTCGAACTCCGCAGCCTGCCGTCAGACCCGGCCAGGTTCACCTTCCGCGATGTTTTTCCACCCCGGGCGCCCGTCGGCCTGGTCGCCATTCCTGGCGAAGGGTTCGGCGCGCCGCTGGCCATCGATCTCTCCTGGGAGCCAAACGCGGAGACCGACCTGCTCGGCTACAACGTGTATCGCCGCACCGGACAAGGGGAGTTCCGCCGCATCCACGCCGACCCCGTATCCGCATCGGCTTACCGGGACCTGAAGGTCGAGGCCGGACAAACCTACACGTACCACGTCACGGCCGTCGATCAACGCGGCAACGAGAGCGTCCCAGGCGCCGACGTTCACGAAACACCACGGCCGTAAGGCACAAAGATTCAGAATGAGGGGTAGTACGTATGCGTTACGCGAAGATCGCACTTTCGGGAGCTCCGGTCTATGTCTCGGTCGAGGACCGCGAAGGAGAGCTTTGGGCCATTGAACCGACGCGTGCGCCGGAAGAAGATCTGCCGGCCTTGACCCAAGTGGCGCCGGACTTTCAGCCTGCCCCGCTTGCCCGCTTCACGCTTCTGCCGCCCGTCTGTCCGTCGAAGATCGTCTGTGTTGGCCGCAACTATCGCGACCACGCCGCCGAGCTCGGCAACGAGGTTCCAAAGGAGCCGCTGATCTTTCTCAAGCCGCCGTCGTCGCTGCTCGGCTCGGAGGCTACGGTGCGGATGCCCGCCAATTCCAGGCGCATCGACTTTGAGGGCGAGCTGGCCATCGTCATCGGCCGCCGCTGCCGCAAGCTGGGCGCGGAAGAGGATGTGAAACCCTACATCCGCGGCTACACGCTGGTAAATGATGTGACCGCGCGCGATCTGCAGAAGTCCGATGGGCAATGGACCCGAGGCAAGGGTTTCGACACCTTTTGCCCAACCGGACCGATCGTGTCGGACGAGATCGAGCCCGCGTACGGCCCGCCAGTCACGGTAACCACGCACCTGAACGGCGAGCTGAAGCAGACTGGCTCGACGACCGACTTCATCTTTGGCATTCCGGAGCTTCTGCGCTACGTTTCCGCCTTTATGACGCTGATGCCGGGAGACCTGATCCCGACCGGCACACCCGCCGGGGTTGGACCCATGCAGGCCGGGGACACGGTCGAGGTGGCCATCGCCGGGCTCGGCGTCCTGCGCAACCGGCTCGCCGCGGAGTAGGATATGCGTGCGGGATCGAGTCTTGCTGCAATCGCATCTCAAGCATAAGGAGTTCTTATGGCAACGCTTCTGGAGCAACTTCGCAACATGACCACAGTCGTCGCTGACTCAGGCGACATCAATTCCATCAAGAAGTTCAAGCCGCAGGATTCGACCACCAATCCCTCGTTGATTGCCGCTGCGGCGCAGATGCCGGAGTATAGCTCGATCGTCGATGATGTGCTGAAGACGGCGAGGCAGGAAGCGGGGGATCGCGCCAGCGACAAGGAAGTGGCGGCGTACGCCTTCAAGACGCTGGCCGTCGCCTTTGGCCGCAAGATCCTGGACATCGTCCCGGGCCGCGTCTCCACCGAAGTGGATGCACGCATGTCCTTCGATCGCCAGAAGACGATGGATCAGGCTCACGACATCATCGCTCAATACGACAAGGCCGGCATCTCCCGCGATCGCGTGCTGATCAAGATCGCCAGCACATGGGAAGGCATCAAGGCTGCGGAAGAATTGGAGAAGGAAGGCATTCACTGCAACCTGACTCTGCTCTTCGGTTTGCACCAGGCCATCGCCTGCGCGGAAGCGAAAGTAACGCTGATCTCGCCTTTCGTAGGCCGCATTCTGGACTGGTATAAGAAGGACACAGGCAAAGACTATAAGGGCGCGGAAGATCCCGGAGTGCAGTCTGTAACTACCATCTATAACTACTACAAGAAATTCGACTATAAGACGGTTGTGATGGGTGCCAGCTTCCGTAATATCAGCGAGATTACTGAGTTGGCTGGTTGCGATCTTCTCACCATCGCGCCCAAGCTGCTGGAGGAACTGGATTCAACCCAGGCCGACCTGCCGCGTAAGCTCGATCCGGCTAAGTCCAAACAGGCGGACATCCAGAAAATCCCAATGGATCAGCAGACCTTCGAGAAGATGCACGCAGAAGATCGCATGGCTCACGATAAATTGAAGGAAGGAATTGAGGGCTTCTCGAAAGCTCTTGAAGAGTTGGAGCAGTTGCTGGAGAAGCGCCTGGTCGAGATGAGTCAGCCTGCCTAGCTTGCAGCAGTAATAAAGGCGGGAAGCTAATTGCTTCCCGCCTTTATTATTTAACGCTATGTTTATGTCCGCCGGCCTGTGATCAGGCGCAGGAGGAAAGTAAGAATCACCGCTCCTACAACTGCAACCAAAATCGTATAGATGAGCCCACCTTGTCCGGCAAACCCTAGATGCGACATGATAAAGCCGCCGACGATCGCGCCGATAATCCCGACGATGATGTCAACCAGAGCACCGAAGCCGCTGCCCTTCATAATCTTGCCGGTTAGAAATCCTGCGATTAGACCAACGATGATCCACCAGATAATGCCGTGATCCATGAAACCTCCTGTACTTATATAAACTCGCGAGCAACAGCCATGCTTGTTGGGAGAAAGGTCTACAAGACTCCTTGTTTGAGCAGTGCGGTTGCCATGCGGTTGGCTGGAGTAGGAATTTCGTGAATCTTTCCCAGGCGCACGATAACTCCGTTACGCGCTTCGATCTCCGTTTGGCGTCCGGCCCTGCGGTCTGCCAGCAGCGAGTTGATCGAGTCCGGCGACCCGGCGCGAGCGCCCGCCAGCACTCGCTCCGGAATGCCGTCGTCAAGCTTTGCACCCACTGCGCGACCTACTGCTACGCACTCGGCGACGAGATCGAGCGCGACCCGCCCCATCTCCTCATCCCTTAGCACGCCGGCTGGCTGCAGGGTCAGTGCGGATACCGCGCCCGCAGCGTTGATACAAAGCTTGCGCCACGCCGCCGTCAGGAAGTCCGGCGTAACCTCCACCTCGGCTCCGCTGTCGGCAAAAAGTTGCGCGAAGGCGGATCCCGTCTCGCTTGCTTCCACGCGCATCACGGCTCCCGACCGTTGCAGCACCTTGCCCTCTGCGATGCGTTCCGCCGGAACGTCGATCACCACCGGCAGCACGTTCCAGCCGGCGAAGTGTTCGCGGTGCTCGACACCGTTTTGCACGATGGCGATCTTCGTCTCTGCGCCACAAAGCTGTCCCAGCCACAGCTTCGCGCCCTCGGCGTCATAGGTCTTGGTCGCCACGAGGACCCAGTCCACCGGCGACGCCTGTGCCGGCTCTGTCCAGTTCCGCGCCCGCACATGGACCGCGCCGTCCGGGGTGTCGACGGTCAACGACGCGAGCGGACGTCGGGTACAAAGCGTGACCTCATGCCGCCCTGTACGCTCGAGCAAACCCGCCAGAACACCACCGATTGCCCCCACCCCCACCACCGCAACGCTTGCCATCGTCTACCCCTCCTGCACCAAGCTACACCGCCCCGCCAGAGAGCATCTCATCTCCGTCGCATCCACCACGCGACCCGGAGCAGACGCAATGGAGTTCGTTCAGCCAAGGGGAGTCATCGGGTCGAGCCCGGTGCGAATCGATGGATTGGCCAAGGTGACAGGGCAGGCGCGCTTCGGCGCGGACCACGCCATCCCGAACGCTGCCCTTGCCTATCTGGTCACCGCGCCCATCGCATGCGGACGCATCCTTTCCATCGACCAGACCGCCGCCCGTCACCTTCCCGGCGTCTGCGAGATTTTCACCTACGAGAACGTCGGTAAGGCCGTCAAGGCAGGCAAACCCTTGATGGAAGGCGGCTTCATGGCTCATGCCGTGGCTCCGCTCGCCTCGCCTCGTGTCTACTTCGCCGGACAGATAACTGCCGTGGTCGTCGCGGATACGTTTGAGCAGGCACAGGCCGCCGCCGAAGCAATCGGCTTCCGCTTCAAAGCCGACAAGGGCTCCGCGTCCCTCAGCAGCTCCGGCGCGAAAGAGGTCAAAGCCGAGGCGCTCGGCGAGACGGAACTCAAAGCGGGAGACATAGACAAGGGTTTCGCCGAGGCGGCAGCCATCGTCGATGCCTGGTACGAGACCCCTGCGCAGCACCACAACCCCATGGAGCTCTTCCAGTGCACCTGCGCATGGCAGCCAGGTAGAAATGGCGATGAGCTCACCGTGTGGGAGTCGACCCAAAACGTTCGCGGCGAGCAATCCGGCCTCGCCAAGCAGCTGGGCATCAAGCCCTCGCAGATTCACATCGTCTCGCCCTTCATCGGTGGTGCCTTTGGCTCACGCGGCGAACTCGGCCAGTTCACCGCACTCGTCGCGTTCGCGGCCCGGCACATTGGGCGTCCCGTAAAGCTGGTCACGACACGCGCCCAGGGCTTCACCCTGCGCACTTTTCGCGCCGAGACCCGGCATCGCGTTCGCCTGGGGGCCAACCGTGAAGGGCAGCTGACCGCGCTCGACCACTCGTCCTGGGAGCTTACCGGCCGCAAGGACACCTTCGCCGTGGCGGGCTCGGATTCAACGGCACGCCTCTACGCCTGCCCCAACGTCCGCACCAAGGTCGTCAACGTGGAAGCCGACCGCCAGGCTCCGGGATTCATGCGGGCTCCGCCTGAGACGCCGTACCTCTTCGCCATGGAATCCGCCATGGATGAGCTTGCATACAAGCTGGGCATCGACCCGCTGGACCTGCGCCGGAAGAACGAGACCTCGGTCGAAACCGTCACCCGGAAGCCGTATACCAGCCGCTCGCTGATGCAGTGCATGGACCACGGCGCCGAGCTCTTTGGCTGGTCGAGCCGGAACCCGGAACCACGCTCCATGGCGACTGCCGAAACCCTGATCGGCTGGGGCTACGCGACGGCCTTCTACCCCGCGCAGGCCGGCCCTGCCGACTGCCGCATCACCCTTACGCCCGAGCTCACCGCCAAGGTGGAGGTGGGCACGCATGAGATCGGAACCGGGATCCGCACGGTCATCGCCCAGACGGCGAGCGATATGCTCGGTCTCCCGATGGACGCGATTGAAGTAGTTGTGGGCGACAGCAGTCTTCCTGCCGCGCCGATGTCCGCCGGCTCGAACTCAACCGCCAGCGTATGCTCCGCGGTCGCCCGCGCCTGCGAGGACCTGCGCCATCGCATCGCGCGCGCGGCGATCGATGCGAAGAGCAGCCCCTTCACGGGACTCGAAAATAGCGTCCTGCAACTGCGGCACGGGGAGCTCCGTTCCGGAACGCGCGTCGAGCCGCTTGCCACAGCCGTCCGTCGCGCCGGACGTGGCACTTCCATCGTCCAGAACTCGAGCCACACGCCGCACGGCATTGCGCCACTCATCGGCGCCGCCCGTATGCGTAAGGGCCGACCCGTCTTCATGGGTGGTTCCAACGTTCCCGACCGCATGCAGTTCTCCTTCGGCGCGCAGTTTGTCGAGGTCCATATCGACCGCTTCACCGGCCAGCTCAGCGTCCCGCGCATGGTCGGCGTCTATGCCGCGGGACGCATCATGAACCGGCGCACCGCAGGCTCGCAGCTCACAGGAGGCCAGATCTGGGGCCTCTCCTCCGCGCTGCATGAAGCTACCGAACTCGACGAGACGCTTGCCCGCTATGTGAACGAAAATCTCGCCGAATACCACGTTCCCGTTGCTGCCGATATCGGCGAGATCACCACCGTGATGCTCGATGAAGAGGACAAGCTGATCAATCCGCTGGGGATCAAGGGCGTCGGAGAACTCGGCGTCACCGGGGTAAATGCTGCCATCGCCAACGCGGTCTTTCACGCCTCCGGCGTGCGTCTAAGAAAGCTGCCGATTCGTGCAGGAGATCTCACGCCGGCACAGCTTGGCTAATCTATATTCAGCGACGAAATACTCGACTAATTGCAAGACGAAATCGAGATGAAATAAGGAGCGATGTATGCCTGAAAAGAAATCCACGATCGTTTTTGTGCACGGCGCTTATTGTGACGGCTCCATCTGGACCAAGACATTGATGCCCCTGGCCCATGAAGGCTTCCGCATCCACACGGCCCAGATGCCTCTCGAGTCCTTCGAAGGCGATGTCGCCTCACTCACCCGCCTGCTCGATCACGCCGAAGGCCCCATCCTGCTGGTAGGCCACTCCTATGCTGGCGCAGTCATCACCGCGGCCGGCAATCACGAAAAGGTCAAAGCGCTGGCCTACGTATGTGCCTTTGCTCCGGAGCAAGGAGAGGTCTTCGCTTCTCTCCTGAGCATGAATCCGAGCGGGTATTCCGCAGGCCCCGCACCGGACCCCCAGGGATTCCTCTGGCTGGAGGCCGACTGGGCCTCTGAGGTTTTAGGCCAAGACCTCCATCGCGGCTACCTCAATCTGGCAGTCGCGACGCAAAAGCCGACCCAGTCCGCCATGTTTGGCCAAAGCCTCGAGAATCCTGCATGGAAGCACAAGCCCAGCGCTTACCTGGTCACCACCGAGGACCGCGTGCTCGCACCCGCAACGCAGCATGTGTTAGCGAAGCGCATGGGAGCTCGCGTGCAGGAAGTCGCTTCCAGCCACATGGTCCTTCTTTCGCAGCCAGAAGCTGTAGCCGACTTCGTCCGGATTAGCGCGCTGGCCATGGCGTCGTAGGCCGATGTCTCACAAAATATAGCGGCTCAGATCCTGGTTCTTCACGATTCCTGCCACCTGCTGCCGCACGTATTCCGGATCGACCACGATGACTTTCTCTGTCGTCCCATCGTCCTTGCGGCGCTCAATGACCGGCAGCGGTGCCGACGTTGTCTCGCTCGGCACGCCCAGCGGAGCGGACGCCGCCACTTCGGCCACAACGCCCTCCTGGGAGGTTTCGGTGCGCGAAGACTTCATCAGATCTGGGGCCTGAAAGCTGATCTCGTCGAGCACCCGCTCCATAATCGTGTGCAGCCGCCGCGCGCCGATGTTCTCGGTCGTCTCGTTGACCTTGAAGGCGAACTCGGCCATCTCCGAAAGCGCCTCGGGCGTGAACTCAAGCTTGAGGCCTTCGGTCTCGAGCAGAGCCGTCGACTGTTTGACCAGGGACGACTTCGGCTCGGTCAAGATGCGTACAAAGTCGCCCACGGTGAGCGACTGCAGCTCGACGCGGATAGGAAAGCGGCCCTGCAGCTCCGGGATCAGATCGCTCGGCTTCGAGACGTGGAAGGCGCCGGCAGCGATGAAAAGAATGTGGTCGGTCGAAACCATGCCGTACTTGGTGTTGACCGTGGTGCCTTCGACGATCGGCAGAATGTCGCGCTGCACACCTTCGCGCGAGACATCCGGGCCATGACCGCCCTCGCGTCCGGCAATCTTATCGATCTCATCGAGGAAGACGATGCCCGAGTCCTCGACGCGCTCGACCGCCAGCCGCGTGACCTGGTCCATGTCGATCAGGCGGCCCTCTTCCTCCTGGATCAGGTACTCGAACGCTTCGGCGACCTTCATCTTGCGCTTTTTGGTTCGCTGGCCAAAGAGTCCCGGAAGCACATCCTTCAGGCTCATGTCAGCCTCGTCCTGCCCCGGCGCGGCAATCAGCTCGAAGCTCGGCTGGTTGCGGTCGCGCACGTCGAGTTCGACCATCCGCTCATCGAGCTTGCCTTCGCGGAACTGCGAACGGAGCTTCTCGCGCGTCCGTTCCTGGCTTGTCTCGGGCTTCTTGTCCTCCAGCGTGGGCTCGGAAGTCGTATCCATGGAGGCCGGCAGCTGGATGACGTTGGTTCCCGGAACCTCCGTCGCTGCCGCGGCGTTCGCGGCTGTGGCCGCCGCTGGCGTGGGGGGCAGCAAAAGATCGAGCAGGCGATCCTCCGCGTTCAACTCGGCCTTGTCCTCGACGTCCTCCAGTTTTTCTTCGCGAACAAGATCGATCGCAATCTCGACCAGGTCGCGCACGATCGACTCCACGTCCCGGCCCACGTAGCCGACCTCGGTAAACTTGCTCGCTTCCACCTTCAGAAAAGGCGAGTTGGTCAGCTTCGCCAGACGCCGCGCAATCTCGGTTTTGCCCACGCCCGTCGGCCCAATCATGATGATGTTCTTGGGCATGATGTCGTCCGCCAGCTCCGGAGCGAGCTTCTGCCGGCGCATGCGGTTGCGCAGCGCAATGGCTACGGCGCGCTTGGCCGCATGCTGGCCTACGACATACTTGTCGAGCTCCGCCACGATCTCGCGCGGGGTCAGATCATCGAGAGCCAATGCCTGGTCTTCGGCCGTCCCGGGTAGAAAGATTGCCATGGTGCTCCTTACTTCGACTCCGTCGTCGCCAGCTCTTCAAACGTGATGTGGTCGTTGGTATAGATACAGATTTCGCCCGCGATCCGCATCGCCTTCTCGGTGATCTCGCGGGCCGAAAGCTCTGTGTTCTCAAGCAGCGCCCGCGCCGCCGCCAACGCGTAGCTTCCGCCCGAGCCGATGGTCATGATGCCGCCGTCGCCGGTCACATCCGGCTCGATCACGTCGCCGGTGCCGGAAAGCATGAGCGTGGTCTGCGGGTCGGCGACGATCAGCAGCGCCTCCAGCTGACGCAGCATCTTGTCCGTCCGCCAATCCTTGGCCAGCTCGACCGCCGCGCGGTTCAGGTTGCCGGCATACTGCTCCAGCTTCGACTCGAACCGGCTGAAGAGCGAAAACGCATCGGCGGTCGAACCGGCAAACCCAGCCAGCACCTTGTCGTTATAGAGCCGGCGGATCTTCTTCGCGGAACCCTTCATCACCGTCGCGCCCAGCGAAACCTGGCCGTCGGCAGCCATCACCACACGGTCGCCGCGGCGCACGCACAGGACGGTCGTCGAGCGGATGCGGCGGCCTTCGGCAAGATCCAGCGGCTGGCCTGGCATAGGTTGATTGAGGGGAAGAACAGAACGTCTAAGCACTCCTCAGTATAAACCGCCCATAGGCGAGCGGCTGCAGACCGCGCTCGAGACAGGCTCCCGAGCGTCCAACGGGAGTGGTATAGCGTCTTCTTCCCAAAGACCCGAAACTGTAGGTCCGTTGCTGATTGGGCGGTCGGAATCCGGGTTGCAACTTCTATGGTGCATTTTTTTGCAGTACGCTTTGGATCGATGCTTCTTTCTTCCCACGTCGCGCGGCACTGGCTGCTGACAAGCACGGTCGCGGCCGCGGCAACGGCCTCCACCCTCGTCTTCCTTCAACGCAATACGCGCAAGCCGCTGCCCTCTCCCGAAGAGCAGGAGGCGCAGCGCAGGCAACACCTCACGGAGTATGGCCGGATCGTCGATGGTTCCCTCATCGCCGCCGCGCCTTCGGACTCCGAACCGAGGGCCGTCATCTACCAGTACCGCATCGGCGGCGTCACCTATGAGCGAGCGCAGGACGTCTCCACTCTGGCCTCGCTGCTGGGCGACCTTCGCCCGGACTACCCCGTCCAGGTTCGCTACAACCGCGCCAATCCCGCCGACAGCATCGTCGTCTCGGAGACCTGGAACGGGCTGTTCAACGACCTGTGGCATCGCAGCGACGCCGAGACCAAGGTCTGAGTCTTCGTGCCGCTGAGGAGCTAGGCCGTCCTGGGCAGAAAGCGGCGCTGCAGCCAGCGGCGAACCGGCTCGTCGTAGAGCTTCAGCGAGGCGTAAGCAAGGGTGATTGCGGTGAACAGCAGCAGGGCTCCCCAAAGTGCGCCCTCAAGCGCAGGAGTCTTCCTGGTGATGACCCAGGACGTATACACATAAATCAGTGGGTAGTGGGTGATGTAGAGCGGATAGGAAAGGTCGCCGAGAAACTTGCAGACCCGTGTGGTGGCAGGGCCCGTGACGCTGTCCCCAGCCCCGAGGGCGACGATCAAGGGGTAGAGCAGCAGAATGCAAAAGCACTCGTAAAGACCATTGACCCAGAGGTGATGCGGTCCGCCGAAGCGAGGCAGGCAAAAGCTGATCACCAGCAGGAGGCTGCAGACCGGGAAGGCATGGCGGATGTGAATGCGCTTACCCAGACGCATCAGCAGCAGGCCGGCGAAGAAGGGGTAAAGCATCCGGACGAAGCCGATGTGAAGTTGCTTCGGATCGACCGCCCAGCCGCCAATCACGTCGCCACGCCCGCCGAAGAGCAGGTATTGGGCGAGAAAGAGGGCGGCAAGGAAGACCAGGACACCAAGCGCGCGTTTTGAAAGTTTGCGCAGGCCAAGCGCATAGGCGATGTTGGCCAGATATTCAAAAAAGAGCGACCAGGCCGGGCCGTCCAGGGGATGCATCTCCTGCCAGCCGCGGATGTCCATCGAGGGCAGCAGAGGAAGCAAGGTAAAGCCGACCAGCATCACCAGCAGCATCTTCCAAACCGGGGTCTGGGCCACAAGCGGGAAGACCGGGCCGCTCTGGAGGTAGAACAGGGCCGCGCCAACGATCGTGCCCAGGATGACCATCGGCTGCAGGCGGATGAGGCGGCGCTTGAAGAAGTCGCCCAGGGTCATCCTTGTCCAGCGATCGTCGTAGGCGTAGGCGATGACGAAGCCGGAGAGCAGAAAGAAGAAGTCTACGGCGAGGTAGCCGTGGTTGATGATCTGCTTGAAGCGGTTCTCGTCGGCGTAGGCCTCAAAGGTGTGAAACATCACGACCATGATCGCCGCGACGCCGCGCAGGCCGTCCAGGATCTCGTAGTGGGATTTGGTCCGAAGCGAGGCAGCGGTTTGGATGGATGCGGAGGTCGCGATCATTGGAGTGGTATGAGGGTACACGGCCAAACAAGAGTTTGGGGAGCGGACTGCATCCCATAGAGCTGGGAGGGAAGAACATGCCGGAGGTGCTGGACGGAGTCGCCATTGCGGCGGAGATCAAGGCCGAGGTCCTGGCCGAGGTGCAAACGCTGGCCGCGCGTGGGATCAAGCCGGGACTCGCCGTGATCCTCGTGGGCAACGTCGCCGCAAGCGAGATCTACGTGCGCAGCAAGGTGAAAACCTGCGGAGAGCTAGGGATTTACAGCGAGATGCGGACGCCCCCCGAAAGCGTGACCACCGACGAGCTGCTGGTGATGGTGGCCGAGCTGAACGGGCGGGAGGACATCGACGGAATCCTGATCCAGCTGCCCCTGCCGGCGCATGTCGAGACCAAGCGGCTGCTCGAGGCGGTGGCGCCGGAGAAGGACGTGGACGGCTTCCACCCGGTGAATGTGGGGCGGCTCGAGAGCGGGCAGGCGGGGCTGCAGCCCTGTACGCCGGCCGGGGTCATGGAGATGCTCCGGCGTCGCGGCATCGACGTGGCCGGCAAATATGCGGTGGTGCTGGGCCGCAGCGACATCGTCGGCAAACCCATGGCGATGCTGCTCCTGAACGCGTCGGCAACGGTAACGATCTGCCACAGCCGGACCGCGGATCTGGCAAGTTACACGCAGCGGGCGGAGGTGCTGGTCGCGGCCATCGGACGCCCGGGGTTTGTGACCGAGAACATGGTGCGGCCCGGCGCGGTGGTGATCGACGTGGGCATCAACCGCGTCACGGATGAGCGAAAATTTGTCGAGTTCTTCGGCGACGATCCGGCGCGGCGGACCACCTTTGCCAAGCGTGGCTCCGTGGTGGTTGGGGATGTGCATCCCGAGGCATACCGGGCGTCAAGCGCGTATACGCCGGTGCCCGGAGGGGTGGGCGCGCTGACGATCGCCATGCTGATGGCCAACACGGTGAAGGCGGCGCGGATGCGGCGGGGCCTGCCGTGGGATTGAGGGTTGGCCTGACGGGCGGGCTGGGAAGTGGAAAGTCTACGGTCGCGGGGCTGCTGCGGGAGCACGGGGCAGAGGTGCTCTCGGCAGACGAAATCGGGCGCGGGCTCATGCAGCCGGGGGAGACGGTCTACGAGGCGATCGTCGCGCGCTTCGGGTCGGAGGTCGTACAGGCCGATGGAGCGCTGAACCGTCCCGCCCTCGCACGCCTAGCCTTTGCGGAGGGCCGGGTAGAAGAGCTGAACGCCCTTGTGCATCCTGCCACGATCCGGCGACAAGGCGAGCTGGCGGACCAAATCTTTCAGCGCAATCCAAGCGCGATCGTAGTCGTCGAGTCAGCCTTGATCTTTGAAAGCAGGTACGGGGCCGGGTGGCGGGAGCGCTTCGACCGGCTGATCCTGGTCACGGCTCCGGAGCAGATGAAGGTAGCCCGCTTCGTGGCGCGGTCCGGAGGCGCAGATGCGCCGGCGCTCGAGATCGAGGCGCGGCGACGCCTCGCACAGATGATCCCCGATGAGGAGAAGATGGCGCAGGTCGACTTCGTGGTCAGCAACGCCGGATCGTTGAGCCAGCTACAGGAACAGGTGAATGCTCTATGGACCAGGTTGCGCATCACAGTCGAGCAAGGAGAGCGACTATGAGTGAACCAGAAGGAATCACGAACCATCCAGCGAGTACCGAGGCCGCGGAAGATGCGAAGCTGAAGAAGGCTCCAGCGGCACAGCAGGATGGCGATCAGGCATCCGCGGCAGACAACCAGGACCTGCCGAAGGGAATGGCCGAGAAGGTGAAGACGGTGAACCTCAACACGATGACCGTAAACAAGTAACAGGAAGACGTGCGAGGGACAGAAGAGTCTGACTTCTGTCCCTGCGCAGAATCGCTAAAAGAAGCTAACTTCGCTACTCGAGGCGGACGGGCTTCGCGTCTACCTTGAAGCGGAAGAGCTGGTAGGGTCGCTGGCGAAGGTCCTCTCCGTTGTGCATGGTTGGCTGGCGATGCAACTGGTTGCTGGTGACGTAGAGGAAGCCGTCATCGGCAAGGCTCATGGTGTCGGGCCAGAGCAGGTGCGGGTCGTGGATCAGCGTTTCGGTCAGCCCGGTGGTTGGGCTCCAGCGGTGGATTGAATCGGTGACTGGGTCCGTCATGTACACGTTGCCGGAGCTGTCCGACTCGAGACCGTCCGAAGGCATCTTGCCGGTAACCACGCGCACCGTCGCCGCCACCTGCGAATCGGACTTGGACCTGTCGCGGAGCACGTCCGTTGCCACGGCGTAGAGCTTGGTGCCGTTAATCGGGCAGTAGTAGAGGGTCCTGCCGTCCGCCGAGATCGCGATGCCATCCGCGGCGAAGTTTACGGCCTGGGGAGGATAGCCCGGGGTGGTCTGGTACACGGGGCGGCCCTCGGCGAACATCAGGAACTGATCCTCGGCAAGCACGCTCGAGTGCTGGTTCAGGCGGCGCATGCTCTTCCCCGTAGCCAGGTCGACGACGATCAGGGCGTTGGGGCCCTGGGACGACGAGTCGGTAATGTAAGCGGTGCCGTGCAGCGGCGCGGGGCTGGCATCGCTTCCGGGCGAGCGTTCCGCGGTCGGGTGCATGGCATCCTTCGGGGGCACGTTGGCGTTCGGCGCGGGACGGCTCCCGACCATCGTCTGCGGGTCTTGCGGGCCGGAGTCGCCCACGCGAAGATCGAAGCGAACGTCGTTCAGGTACGTGTTGGTGCCCGCGGTCTCGGGAGTGATCAGGATCGTCCGAATAATCCTATTGCTCGCCAGATCGATGCAGACCAGCTTGGGGCCGCCAGGCACGGTGTTTCTCAGCAGCGGTGCGCCGGTGTCGAGCACCCACAAATGATCGGCCGCGTCGACCACGACGGACTGCACGCTGACAAAGTGCGTCTGGTTGCTGCGCTCGTCGAGGAAGGCGTTAGGGTTGGGCAGCGAACGGCCCGGCCAGTTGTTGACCTCGGCATTGGGGTAGGCAACGGCTTTGCCCTGAACGATCTCGGCCACGGTAAAGGGGATGTCGTCGCCCCAGCGGGCGAAGTTGACGAAGATGCGATGGCTGCGGGAAACGGTCACGCCCTCGGGCATCGGACCGGGAAAGGTGGCGACCGTTTCGAGATGGCCGATCGGCTGGTCGGTTGCGGATTGTTGGGCGAGAAGAGCCGCAGGGGTGAAGAGGGCGGCGGCAAGCAGCATGACACGGGGTTTCATGCTGGCTAGGAGTGTGCCGAAAGCGAAGCAGGTTGTGTCTTGGCAGAGCCGGCCCTCATCCCGGGGTTAAGCTGGGAGGATGGACGAGCGGTTGGCGATTGGGCTTGCGGATGTTCTGGCCGCACAGGAACGGCTGCGGAATCACGTGTACTATTCGCCCTGCCCGCGGTCGGAGATGTTGTCGAAGCTGACCGGGCAGCAGGTCTTTCTCAAGCTCGAAAACCTGCAGATGACGGGAAGCTTCAAGGAGCGCGGCGCACTGAACCGTCTCTCGCTGCTGACCGAATCCGAAGCGCGGCGAGGAGTGGTGGCGGCGAGCGCGGGCAACCATGCGCAGGGCGTGGCCTACCACGCGACCCGGCTCGGCGTGCGCTCGCGAATCGTCATGCCCCTGGCGACGCCGCTGGTCAAGGTCACGGCAACCCGGGAGTTCGGCGCGGAGGTGGTGCTGCACGGGGCAAACTACGACGAGGCCTACGCCGAAGCGACGCGCCTTTGCGAGAGCGAAGGCATGGTCTTTCTCCACCCCTTCGACGACGCGGCCGTGATGGCAGGGCAGGGAACGATCGGGCTCGAGATGCTCGAGCAAATTGCAGGCCTCGAAGCCGTGATCGTGCCCATCGGCGGCGGAGGGCTGATCGGCGGAATGGCCTGCGCGATCAAGGAGAGGAGCGCGCGCGACGGCGGCCCTGCCGTGCGGGTGATCGGCGTCCAAACCTCGCGGCTGCCGAGCATGGTGAAAGCAACCGAGCAGGGCGGCCCGGTCACGATCGAGGCCGCAACCACCATCGCGGACGGCATCGCAGTGCGCCGCGCCGGCACCCTCACCTACCCGGTAGTCGAGCGATACGTGGACGAGATCGTCACCGTCGACGAGGACGAGATCTCGGCGGCGATCCTGGTGCTGCTGGAGCGGGAAAAGACGTTGGCCGAGGGTGCAGGCGCGGCGGCCCTGGCGGCGCTGCTGCAGGGCAAAACGTCGCTCGCGAACCGGCGCGGCGTGAAGACGGGAGTCCTGGTGTGCGGAGGAAACATCGACGTCACGCTGCTGGCGCGGATTATCGAGCGCGGACTGGTGCAGGATGGGCGCATGATTCTGCTGCGCATCCACCTGCTGGACAAGCCGGGAGCCCTGGCCGAGCTCACGCGGCTGATCGCGCGGCACCGGGTGAACATCGTCAACACGCTTTACAACCGCGCTTACTACGGGGTCAACCTCGGCGATACGGCAATCGATATTACGATGGAGACACGCGGACGGGAGCAGGTAGCGGAGCTGTTGACGGCGCTCACCGAGGCCGGATATCGGCACAGCCGCGTGCAGTAAGGCGCGTTCGCCGCAGTCTGCGAATGTTTCTAGAAGCTAAAGCGAGAGGAAGTGTCGCATGCGTTTTCAAGAAGGTGTTCTGGTCCTGGCTGCACTGGCTTCAACGGTCCCCGCGATGCGTGGACAGACGGACGGTTCGTCGTCTGCGCTGCTGGGCGGGCTGCATTGGCGCGAGGTGGGGCCGATGCGTGGCGGCCGCACCTACGGGGTGAGCGGCAACGCGGCCGAGCCGGACACGTTCTACATGGGCTCGGTAGGCGGCGGCGTCTGGAAGACCGAAAATGACGGCCGGACGTGGCTGCCGATCAGCGACACGGGCATCCCCATCGGCTCGATCGGGGCCGTCGCGGTAGCGCCTTCCGACCCCAAAATCGTCTACGTGGGCACGGGCGAGCCGGACATCCGCAGCCAGCACTCGTACGGCATCGGCATGTTCAAGTCGACCGATGCGGGCAAGACCTGGAAGCCGATCGGCCTTGAAGCCACGCGGCAGATCGGCAGAATCGTGGTCGATCCGCGCGACCCGAACAAGCTCTACGTAGCGGCGCTCGGCCATGTGTATCGCGGCAACGCGGAGCGCGGCGTGTATCGCTCGACCGATGGCGGCGCGCACTGGACCAAGGTCCTGGCCAGTAAGGACGATCCGGAGAACGTGGGCGCGGTCGACCTTGCGCTCGATCCGCAACAACCGGAGACGGTCTATGCCTCGCTGTGGGCGACGCGGCGTCCTCCCTGGTCGGTCTATGCGCCTTCGAACATGCCGGGGGGCGGCCTCTATAAGTCGACCGACAGCGGCGCGCACTGGACCAGGCTGGCGGGCGGCCTGCCCGAGGATAACTTCGTCGGTAAAATCGGCATCGCCGTGGCGCCAAGCAATCCGAAGCGGCTCTGGGCCGTCGTCGACGACACCGGCGCAGCCATTGCGCGTCCTCTACGTGCCGCCGAAGGTGCGCCCAAGTCCGAGCCTCCGGCCAAGCCTCTCGGAGGCGTCTACCGGTCCGACGACGCAGGAGCAACCTGGACGCGGGTCAACGACGAGCAGCGCCTGTGGGGGCGCGGCTGGTACTTCGAGTCGGTCACCGTAGATCCGAAGAATCCAGACAAGCTCTACGTTATCAACACCGGCACCTTTGAAAGCGATGACGCGGGCAAGACGTTCTTTCCGATCAAGGGCGCGCCCGGCGGCGATGACTATCACCAGATGTGGGTCAATCCGAACGACGGCAACCGCATGGTCCTTAGCAGCGACCAGGGAACCGTCGTCAGCGTCGATGGCGGCAAGAGCTGGAGCACGTGGTACAACCAGCCGACTGCCCAGATTTACCACATCTCGGCGGACAATCGCTTCCCCTACACGCTCTACGGCGCGCAGCAGGACTCGGGCGGAGTCGCGGCGACCACCTGGTAGCCTGATGGCTTGCTGAACTTTAGCAACAGGTATACGTCCTGCCTGGCGGGAGAAAGCATGACAGTGGTGCCGGACCCGAAGGACGGAAACTTCCTCTTTGGCGGCGGCGCGCAACGCTGCGACCAGAACCTGAACGTCATGGCGTCCCTGGGCGGGCAGCTTCCTCCCGCGGACCCGAACGATCCGGAGCGCAAGACCTGGTCCTTGCCGGAGGTGTTTTCGCCGGCCGATGAGGCTCTCTACTACAGCAACCAGTTCGTCTTTCGCACGCGCGACCGGGGACGCAGCTGGGAGAAGATCAGCCCGGACCTGTCGCGTGTCCGTCCTGAAACGCCGAAGACGCTCGACCCAGTCACCGCACGAGATATTGACCAGCCGATGACGGATCGATTCGGAGTCGTCTATACGATTTCCCCTTCGCCTCTCGACGCCAAGACAGTGTGGGTGGGCACCGATGACGGTTTGATCCACGTAACGACCAACGATGGAGCCGAGTGGCGCGATGTGACGCCGAAGACGATGTCGGCGTGGAGCAAGGTGTCGCAGGTAGAGGCAGGCCACTTCGATGCGGGCACCGCGTATGCCTCAATCGACCGGCACCGTCTGGCCGACGATGAGCCGTACATCTATCGCACGCACGATAGCGGCAAGACCTGGAAGCGCGTGACGGCGGGCATTCCCGTAGGCGCCTTCGTCAACTCGGTGAAGGAAGACCCGAAGCAGAAGGGGTTGCTCTACGCCGCGACCGAGCTACGGGTCTACGTGTCCTTCGACGATGGCGACCACTGGCAGTCTCTTGAAGAGAACATGCCGGTGACGTCGGTGCGGGACATCCTGGTCCACGGCGACGACCTGGCGGTAGCCACGTACGGGCGAGGGTTCTGGGTGCTGGACCAGATGTCGCCTCTGCGCGAGATGGCCGTCAACGAGAAGCAGATTCGGGGAGAGCGCGCGCACCTGTTTGCTCCCGGCGAGACCTATGCCGCAGTGATCGGAGGCCAGAACGGGACGCCGCTACCGCATGAAGATCCCCAGGAGCTGAACCCGCCGGCGGGGGTGCTCGCCTACTACGAGCTCAAGTCCGACACCCAGAAGCCGCTGACCTTGGAGCTGCTCGACGCCAACGGACAGGTGCGGGCCTGCCTGGCCAGCGATACTCCCGTCGCGCTCATCGACACGGAAGCGATCATCGTGCAGCCGATCTGGCTGCAGCCGGCACCGCTGCCCGCAACCACCGCGGGTATGCATCGAGTAGCGCTGAACGTGGAGGCGGCACGCGGATTTGGCGGCGGCGGCGGACCTCGCAGGCCGGCGGCCACGCCCCCTGCCGACGCCTGCCATCCGCCCCAACCGAAACCGACCGGCACGGACGTAGCCCAGGCGCGTGCAGGCCGGGAGCGGGAACGCGGGCTCCAGCCAGGAAGCTACACGGTTCGGCTAACGGTGGAGGGCAAAACCTACACGCAATCGGCAACCGTGCTGGCCGACCCTCGCCATCTACCGGCCAACGCCGAAGCTCCAGAAGGTGACGACGACAACCACTGAAACTAGTTTCGCGATGAGTGAAGTCCGGCTTAGCCCTTTGGTGTCAATCCCAGGGGGCTAAGCTTTTCTGGATCAGGCATCCTACGACTCGTCCGCCGGCTCCGGACCTCGTGTCGGGCCGGCAGGCGGGGAGACCTTGACGGCCTTCCCGGTGCGCGCGGACTCATAGATCGCATCGGTAATACGCTGGTCCTGCAATCCTTCTTCGCCCGGGGTATGCGGCTTCAGGTTCTTCTGCACGCAAAGCGCAAAGTGATCCATCTCGGCGGCGAACTGGTCTTTCTCCTCCAGCTGCGGCTCGTGGGCAATCTCCTGCTTCAGGTCCTGGTTGTAGAAGGAGTAGCGCATCTTGATGCCGTGATACGCGAAGGCCGGGTTCAGTTCGGCCCAGGCATCGACGCCCTCGACCCGCAGGAACTGCGATTTGTGCGCCTCATAAGCGGAGTTGAAGATGGCGGTGAAGCCGGAGGGGAACTTGGCAATCACCTGGCAGCTGGCCTCGACCTCAGTAAAGCGCCGGTCGTCCTTAGGCTGGTAAATAGTCGCCTGGACCTCATTCGGCTCTTCGTCCGAGAGGAAGCGTGCGGCGTTCAGGCAGTAGACCCCGACATCGGGCATGCATCCTCCACCGGCCAGAGCGTGCTTTTGTCTCCACTGGTTGGGGTCGCCCTGATTCTGGGAGTTTGAAGAGACGAACTGCTTGAGCTTGCCAAGCTTTCCGCTGCGAATCATCTTGATGAGGGCGCGGTCGTACGGCTCGTACTGGCTGCGGTAGGCGATCATCAGCTTGACGTTGGCCGTGTTGCAGGCGGCGATCATGCGCTCGCAGTCGCGGGTAGAGGTAGCCATCGGCTTTTCGCACAGGATGTGTTTGCCGGCCTTCGCGCCGCGCAGGGTGAACTCGGCGTGCATACTGTTGGGCAGCACAATGTAGATCACCTGGACGGCGGGATTCTGCGCAATCTGGTCGAAGCTGGTGTAGTCGTAGAGTCCGGAGTCTGGGATGCCGTACTGAGCGGCCACCTTGCGAGCCTTTTCACGGTCTCCACTCACCAGAGCGACGGGCTTGCAGTACTTGCTTTTGCCCATCGCGGGGAGGATCTCCCCAAGGGTCAGACGGCCGAGACCGACCACGGCAAAGCCGGTCCGCTCGGACTGATTCTCAAACGGCCCCGGAATCTTCTCCGGCTGCTCCGTCGAGGCATGGTCCTGCGAGAGTTCAATCGCATCCTGCTGGTTGGGCTTGGCCTGCTGCGGGCTGGCGGAGGAAGCAAGGCCCGCGGCAGCAACGGCGCTCGAGGCACCAAGAAGAAAGTTGCGCCTGCTGTAATCGGAATCCATGCGCGAGTGGGATGCGCGTCCCGCTTGCGGAGGATGCTCCTCGACCAGGGGTGGCAAGACGCGCTTATTCGTCGATCTTCAAGTCGAGGGTGAAGTCGTTCTTGCTATCGAAAGAGCTGATCGATCTGACTTTGCTCTTCTTGCCCTCCATCTTGGCCCAAAGCTGGTAGTCCGTGTTCTGCGAAAGCTGCACGAAGCGGAAGGAACCGTCGTCCGTGCTGATCGCGCTGCGAACGGAAGAGCTGCGGCTGTCCTGAAGGTAAACGACAGCTCCCTTGACAGGGGCTCCACCTTTGTCTTCCACCTTGCCATGCACCACACGCTGGACCGGCCCGTGATCCTGCGCGGCGAGGGCCGCGGGGTTGGAGATGGAAGAAGTCCAGAGGCAAACGGAAAGGAGGGTTGCTGCGAATGTGCCGGCAAGCTTCATCATCAAAGTATACGGAGTAGGGGTTGGGTTGAACGAGAAAGAGTCAGGCGTCTTCGTCGTCGTCGGCCTCGCGCGAAAGGTCTTCGTCATCGTAGCCTTCGGCGTCCACGGGAACGACCTCGAGCGGTTCCAGGGAAGTGATCTCGAGCTCGGTACCGCACTCATCGCAGGTCACAGTCTCCCCTTCGTCGACTTCATCGACGTCGATGTTCAGCGGATTATCACACTCGGGACAGATGTTCGGCATCGTTCTCAACCTCCGGGTCACTGCGATTCTGGCATAGGATGACGAAATCGCGGGAACTGTTTCAGTCCTGGGCCCAAGTTTCATCGTTCTTCCCCCGAGTGTAGCCTCTCCCGTGCGGGTGGTAACACGTGCAAGCGCCCGCAGAGAGGTGCGGTATCATCGCCTGAACATCCTTGCCTGAGGCTATGCTGACCCATGACCGAGCAACTCTGCGCCCTTCCGCGGCTCCTCCTGTTGATGTCCTTTCCGGCCTGGTTGGCGACCGCGCGCGCGCAGGTGCCGGTCGCACCGGTGGACCCGGCGATCGCGAAGGCAATCGCGCAGATTTCCCCGGCGAAGGTCCATGACGACATCGCCAGGCTGGTGTCGTTCGGGAACCGGTCGACGCTCTCGAGTATGGACAGGGATCTGCCCGCGGGTACAGGCGTGACGGCGGCAGCGGATTGGGTATTCACGGAGTTTCAGCGCATCTCCGACGCATGCGGAGGCTGTCTGGAGGTGAAGCGCGACGACTTTGTCGAGCCGGCAAGCACGGCGGCGGGCTCGCGAATCACGCGCGACACACGGCTGCAGAACATCTATGCCGTACTGAAGGGAACCGATCCGGCGCAGGCCGGGAGGCGAGTACTGGTGACAGGGCACTACGACTCCCGAAACTCGGACAACTTCAACACGCACGATCCGGCTCCGGGAGCGAACGACGACGCGTCGGGAGTGGCCGTATCGCTTGAATCGGCGCGGGTGCTCTCGCAGCTGAAGTTCCCGGCGACCATCGTCTTTGTCGCCGTCGCGGGTGAGGAGCAGGGGCTGAACGGAAGCCGGCACCTGGCCAAGCTGGCGCGGGCCGAGGGTTGGAACCTCGAGGCGGTGCTGAACAACGACATCGTCGGGGGAGATACGACGCCGGGGCAGACCGGGCAGGACAAGATGGCAGTGCGCGTGTTCTCGGAAGGCGTGCCGGGGCCGGCGACCGCGCCCGAGCTGCGACAGATTCAAACCTACGGCTATGAGTCCGATTCCATCTCCCGGGAGCTGGCGCGGGCGATCGCCGAGGTTGACCAGACCTACTTTGGCGGGCATGGCCGGCCGGGCGCCTTTCACCCTGTGCTCGAGTTCCGGCGAGACCGCTTTGGCCGCGGAGGGGACCATACCTCGTTCAACGCGGAAGGGTTCGCGGCCGTGCGCTTCACGGAGTGGCAGGAGAACTTCGACCACCAGCACCAGACGCCGCGGACAGCCGAGGGCA
Source organism: uncultured Acidobacteriaceae bacterium (assembly GCA_964246225.1). Classification (GTDB taxonomy): domain Bacteria; phylum Acidobacteriota; class Terriglobia; order Terriglobales; family Acidobacteriaceae; genus Edaphobacter. The sequence continues at coordinate 26,337 of CAXTQE010000029.1, forward strand.
CCCTGCAAAACGGAACCAAGGGCCAGGTCGAATACGGAGACTTCCTGAAGTATGTGGATACGCAGTACGTGGCGAATGTGGCGCGGCTGAACGCAGCCTCTCTGGCGACGTTTGCGTCGGCTCCGGGCGAGCCCTTGGAGGTGCACATTCCGGCCGGCTCAACGGATAACAACTCGGTGCTGACTTGGAAGGCTCCGGCGGGCGCTCCAGCCGGAACCCGCTATGAAGTAGTCTGGCGCCCAACGGCTGCTCCGGAGTGGACCGAGGTGCGTTCGGCAGGCACGGCGCTCACTCTCACCTTAATGATTTCGAAGGACGACGTGGTGTTTGGGGTGCGAAGCGTGGATGCGGCAGGACATCGCAGCCCCGCCGTGGCGCCCACCCCGGCAGGCCGTCCAGCAGCAATGGGGACGCCGGCTCCGGGCATCGCTCCGCAGTGACGGGAATATGATGGAAGAACGATGGCTCGCTCCGGTCCCACCTCGCTGACGCTGCCCCCATTTGAAGGGGCGACGCGCAAACTCGTTCTTTGGAATGTAGTGACGTTTTTTGCGTTCGTGCTGACCGCGCTGATCTTTCCGCGGCTTACGGCGGCTCTAAGCGAGCATCTTTCGCTCATCCCGGCAGAGCTCTTCCGCGGGCAGCTCTGGCAGCTGGTAACCTATGCGTTTATGCCGCTCGGTCTCGTGAACATGCTGTTCGCGATGCTGACGTTGTGGTTTTGCGGGTCGATGCTCGAAAGCGCCTACGGCTCGCGCTGGCTCTATGAACTGTACTTCGTCTCGGTAGCGGGAGGGGCGTTGCTGGCCTCGGCCTTTACCTACACGCGGCTGTTCCACCTGGACCCCGCGTTTGTCATCGAGACGGGTCCCTTTGCGGGAATCTTCGGTTTGCTGATCGCAATCGGAACCTACTTCGGCGACCAGGAATTTCTGCTCCTCTTTCTGCTGCGCCTCAAAGCGCGCTACATGGTAGCGATTTACATTCTCATCGAAGTGGCTTTGCTGCTCACCTCGGCCAACAAGTTCAGCGCGGCGGTTCAGCTTTCGGGGGCGCTTTGTGCGTTCCTGTTTCTGCGCCTCGCTCCGCGGCGAGGGTTGGCCTTCTTGTTCTCCGAGCGTCTCTATAGCTTGCGGAATGAGTACTATCGGTCGAAGCGGAGGCGCGCGGCGAGGAAGTTTCAGGTGTACATGCGCAAGCAGAATCGCGAAGTGCACTTTGACACAGACGGAAAATATGTCGATCCGGACGAGAAGGACCCGGGCGACAAGCGCTGGATGAACTAGACCGGCAGGCGAGGACGCCCATCCCGGCTCGCCCGCCGAGGCAGCCGCTGCTCCAGCTTTCGCTAATTTTGCCAGCATACTCGGCCAAAGCTCTCTGCTTCGTCGCTGGTGCATCTCACATCGCAGAATTTGCACTCTAAGGGATGGCATGCACATTGCTTCTGTAGGAACCGCTTTCCCCGGCCATCGATATACCCAGTCTGAAATTGCCGAAACCCTGGTGGAGCGCTGGCGCGACAGGATGCCAGAACCACGCGTCTTGACTCGTCTGCACGCCAACTGCGGGGTGGACACCCGCTACCTCGTCCTGCCTATCGAGGAGTACGCGCGCCTAGGAGGCGGCTTCAAGCAGACCAACGATCTCTGGATCGAGGCTGCCGTCAGCCTCGGCCAGCAGGCAGTGGAGCGCGCCCTCACCCCGCTCGGCCTCACCCCCGCCGACATCTCCGCCATCTTCTTCGCCTCCGTCACCGGCATCGCCTCGCCCACCATCGACGCCCGCCTCATCAACCTCATGCCGTTCCCCACCCACGTCAAACGCACGCCCATCTTCGGCCTCGGCTGCGTCGCGGGAGCCGCCGGCATCTCCCGCGCCTCGGACTACCTGCGCGCCTTCCCCGACCAGTGCGCGCTTCTGCTCTCGGTCGAGCTCTGCTCCCTTACCTGGCAGGACGACGATCAATCCATTGCCAACATCATCTCCACCGGCCTCTTCGGCGATGGTTGCGCCGCCGTCGTGCTCGCCGGAGACAACGTCAAGCTGCCCACGCCGCCCAACGCCATGCCGAGCATCCTCGCCACCCGCAGCACCTTCTACCGCCACACCGAGCACATCATGGGCTGGGATATCCGCGACACCGGCTTCCGCATCGTGCTCTCTCCCGACGTCCCCAAGGTTGTCCTTGAAAACGTTCGCCGCGACGTTGAAAGCTTCCTTGCCGAGCACTCCCTCACCCTGGCCAACATCGGCTCCTGGATCTTCCACTCCGGAGGCCCCAAAGTCCTCGAGGCGACTGAAAAAGCCCTCGACTTACCCGAAAACGCCCTCGCCCTCAGTTGGAAATCCCTCCGCGAAGTCGGCAACCTCTCCGCCGCCTCCGTGCTCTGCGTGCTCGCGGACACCCTCCAGAACCAGCCCGGCAAACCCGGAAGCTACTCCATCCTCGCCGCCATGGGACCCGCCTTCTGCCTCGAACTGGTTTTGCTCCAATGGTAACCGTCCCGGAGACCCTCCCAGCCCAGTTGTCCGCCCCCGAAGCGAAACCGTACACTTCAACCATGACTGACCTCGAGTCCTCCATCATCGATCTGATTGCCCGCTCGAAGTCGATCCCGCCGGCCTCCATCACTCCGGCCACCACCTTTGACGAGCTGAACATCGACTCTTTGGACAAAATCAACCTCTCTTTCGAGGTCGAGGAGCTCTTCTCCATCCAGATTCCCGATGCCTCGATCAACTCATTGCGCACCGTCGGCGACGTGATCGAAGGCGTGCGGAACCTGCGGGCCACGCAGCACGCCTGAACCAAAATCTAGACCCATGCCGTCCCAGCTCCTCATCGCCACTCTCCTGTTCGCCGCCATCGCGCTCTACACGCCTCGCCTGCTCGAGGCGGTGACCGCACACCGCAAACTCCGTCGCCCCCACCCGTACCTCGTGCTCATCTTCCGCCTCTGGTTCGGCGCGCTCTGCCTCGCTTCACTCTGGCTTTTGTTCCACGCCTCGCGCCCCATCGCCGCAGAAGTCCGGCCGCACCCGTAAACTGGAGCAGGGAAGGGAAGCGCACGGATGAATCGGGTCGTTATCACAGGTCTGGGCTGCGTCTCGCCCATCGGCAACTCTCCCGGCGCGCTCTGGAAGGCTCTCCTCGCCGGCCAATCCGGAATCCGGCCCTACGTCCCCGAAGACGGCGTTCCCGACCCGACCCTCCGTTTCGCCAACATCGCCCAGGTCCCGGACTTCGACCCCCAATCCCTCTCCTCCGCTCAGCTTACCCTTACCGAGCGCTGCGCCCAGTTCGCCCTGCTTGCCGGCCGCCAGGCCGTGGCCGAGTCCGGTCTCCTCGACCACCACCCACCCGGCCGCATCGCCCTTCTCCTCGGCTGCTCCACCAACGGCCGCCACGCTGAAGAACCCGAGATTGCCCGAGTCTACACCGACCAGGCCCGCGTCCACCCACTCACCATCCCCCGATCCATGGCCTCTACCGGCCTCGCCCAGGTCGCCATCGACCACCACATCACCGGCCCCTCGTTCACCGTCTCCACCGCCTGCGCCTCCGGAGCTCACGCCATCGGCCTCGCCTTTCAGATGGTCCGCTCCGGC
>CAXTQE010000029.1:29958-30939 GCA_964246225.1 uncultured Acidobacteriaceae bacterium
AGCCGCGCTTGCCGGAGCCCATGAAGCTCCGCTCACCCGCAGCTTTCTCCGCGCCTGGGACTCCATGCGTGTCGTCTCCCCCACCGCCTGCCGGCCCTTCTCCGCCGACCGCGACGGCATGACCCTCGGCGAGGGAGCCGCCCTGCTGACGCTCGAATCCCTCAGCTCCGCCCGCGCCCGCAACGCAACCATCTACGCCGAAATCCTCGGCTTCGGCATGTCCACAGACGCCCACCACATCACCCAGCCCCGCCCCGAAGGCGCCGCCCAGGCCATCGTTGCCGCGCTCGACGACGCCGCCCAGACCCTCGCCGGCAGCCCCCCGGAGCCCGGAGAATCAGCCCAGCCCGGCAACGCCCAAACCCTCCGCGAGCAGGTCGCCTGCATCAGCGCCCACGGCACCGCCACCCGCGCCAACGACCTCTCCGAAGCCGCCGCGCTCGAGCTCGTCTTCGGCCCCCGCCTGGCGCACATCCCGCTCTTCGCCACCAAGGGCTTCCACGGACATTCGCTCGGCGCCTCTTCCGCGCTCGAAACCCTCATCACCGCCCTTGCGCTCCACCACCGCACGGTCCCGTTCACTGCCGGAACCTCCACCCGCGACCCCGACCTCCCCGTCGACCTCGTCCTGAATACCCCGCGCGCGCTTCCGCAGGATCAGCCCACCGTTGCCCTCGCCAACTCCCTGGCCTTCGGAGGCCTGAACGCCATGCTCCTCCTCCGCACCGCTCCCTGACCGAAGTTCCCCCCCAGGCATAACTGACTGCCACTTACGGCCAATTCTCTGCTTCAATAGTCCAGTGACCCACACCGCCCAGCACCCCTTCGACCTCGCCTCCATCCCCATCGGCCGCGGCGACCTCTTCCTCATCGCCGGCCCCTGCGTCCTCGAGTCTGAAGCCCACGCCCGCAGCCTCGCTGAGGCCGTCCTCCGCATCACCTCCGAGCTCCACCTCCCTTGCATCTTCAAGGCCAGCTACG
>CAXTQE010000030.1:0-30488 GCA_964246225.1 uncultured Acidobacteriaceae bacterium
GGGTGGCGGCGACACGTTGTCGGGGGGAACGGGCAACGACGTACTACGCGCGGGGAACGGCAACGAGACGCTCTCCGGCGGTGGCGGACACAATATATTCACATTTACAGACTCCACCGTGGCCTCCCACGATGTCATTACCGATTTCCAGAGCCACAAAGACATAGTGCACTTCGCGAGCTTTGGCGGGGTGAACGAAGACCAATATGCGGCGAGTCATGTGACGGTCCAGGACGGCAGCACTACAGTTTCACTCTCCGACGGCACGACCATTAAGTTTATGGGCGTCACAAACCTCAATGCGCACAGCTTTCACTGACCGTTGAAGCTCTAGCCCGTCTTATTAAGACGTCCTGGAGTAGGTCAGGCACCTGATCGCTGGACGCGGTTGATCGAGGCGCCGAACGGGCGCGATTTTGAGATTGTAGGCGCTCGGGTTAATGGGATGGGTATGTTCTGGGGCGACAGCCCCGTTCCTTATGGCCCGGCGAGTTGCAAGCTGCGGGCGATGCCACGAACCAACTCGGCCTCAGGACATGCGGCGGCGAACGCGATGCGGACCCGTGTCGCGGTCTCGGTAATTTGTCCAGCGATCTTGATCAGCCGCATGCGCAAGGTGGCAAATTCGGCTGTGGGAGCGGTTGCGGTTTGGGAATGGCATCGCGCACCGTCAGCATCAACCAGTAGGCTGCGGTGTGCAGCACCAGGCGGACTTGATTAGCCAGGGCGGAGCGGCAGCTTGTGCGGTCGGAGGCGAGTTGGCCCTTGTGCAGCTTGATCAGGTTTTCGGCTTGGCCACGCGCACAATATTGAGTGTCATAGAGCCACTCGGCGTTGCCGGTGCGCAGGTTGTGTGACCACGCAACGTATGTCGAGCCCCAGCGCCGTCGTCTCGATCCTGGCCGAGACCCGGCGTTTGCATCTCCACGACTTGGCGCCGTAGCGGATCTCAGCATAGCGGCGCAGCGCCGGCACTTGGGCCTCGGCGCGCCGAACCCGGACATCATCGGCGGCTTCCTCGAGCAGTCGGCTCAGCACGGCATTACCCGGCAGGCCGAAGATATAGTCGACGGCGTTGGCTTCGCACCACGCCATCACCTCGGGACGGCCGTAATGGCCATCGCCGCGGATCGTCAGCTTCGTGGTGGGCCAGTGGCTGCGGATGCGGCGCACGAGACGGCGGACATGCGCGTCTGTCGCGCAAGTCTGCCGGGCATGAGGCCAAGCTTACCTATGCCGGGCACCTGCTGATGGAGAACCGTCACGGCCTTATGGTCGATGCACAGCTGACGCAGGCGAGTGGCACGGTGGAGCCACAGGCTGCGTGCGACATGGTGGGCGATCTGCCGGCGGGCGGCCGGATCACGTTGGGTGCCGACCGCGCCTACGACACAGCGGCGTTCGTCGCCCGCATGCGCGAGCTTGGGGTAACCCCGCATGTGGCGCAGACCATCACCTCGCACCGTGGTTCCAACATCGACGCGCGCACCACCCGGCACGCCGGCTATGCCGCGAGCCAGGTCATCCGCAAGCGGATCGAGGAGGCCAATGGCTGGGTCAAATGCGTGGCCGGGATGGGAGCAGACTTAGAGTGCCTTTCAAAACTCTTGTACTCGCGTGCGATCTGGTTTATGAGGAGCGATGTCTGCTTCTCTTGTATCTAATGCACTCTAGCTGATCATCAAACCTTTGCTGCCTGCCGAAGCGGCCAAGCCGAAGGGCGGTCGCCCGCGCATCGATAGCCGCAAGTCGCTGACAGGTATCCTGTTCGTGTTACGCACCGGCATTCAGTGGGAGATGCTGCCGCAGGAGATGGGGTGCGGCTCAGGTGTCGTGCTGGCGGAGGTTGCGCGACTGGCAGCAGGCGGGCGTGTGGGATGGATGACATCGTGCGTCGCTTGCGACAGGCCGACCGTATCGACTGGAGCCGGGCTTGCAGGGATAGTTGCTCCATCGCCGCCAAAAAGGGGGGTATCGCTGGGTCATCGAACGTAGCTTCGCCTGGCTGAACCGCTTCCGCCGCCTCACCATCCCTACGAACGCCGCATCGACATCCATCACGCATTCACCGCACTCGCATGCTCCATCATATGCTTGCGCGCGTTGGACCATAGGTTTTGAAAGGCACTCTAAGCACCGCGGCCTGGCGCGCGTCGGTTGAATGTTTCAGTTCAAGGCGGCAGCTTATAACCTTATCCGTTCAGGAAATCCGCACGTGGGTGCGTCCGCAAGGCCGCAGATGCGGACCCAAATTGTTACACCAGAAGTACTATGCGATCCGCGGTTCCCGATCGAAGCCGCTAATATATTGGAGTGCCTCTGGCTGAAGCTAGTCACCAAAAGCTATCTACACGAAGCTGCCCAAACCCTTTGGCAACCGGAGAGAACGTGCGCAATACGTCCGCACGCAAATACGGACCTACGTAGACCGGTCCGTACGTGCAGCCGTGCCTTGCAGAATGTTGGCAGATGGGGTTAGTGAAGGTATATGACGTGAGTTTCGTTTATGTATGTCATTGTACTGGCGTCGCAGAAGGGAGGCGCGGGAAAAACCACTCTGTCCCGTCATCTCGCGGTGGAGGCGGACAGGGCGGGGGCAGGGCCCGTCGTGCTCATAGACGCTGATCCGCAGGGCGGACTGGCGGGTTGGTGGAACCGTCGGCAGGCGGAGACGCCAGTCTTTTTTTCAAGCCGATTAGAGGACCTGCCTAGTCAGCTCGAACAGGCTAAGGCTGGCAGGTTTAAACTTGTTATCATTGACACGCCTCCGCAGGCAACGAGCCTTATACGCGCGGTTGTGGGATTGGCTGACTTGGTTCTCATCCCGACCAGGCCATCTCCCGACGACTTGGACGCAGTAGGAAGAACGATCGACATAGTAGAAGACGCCAAGAAGCCGATGATTTTCGTTATTAATGGGGCAACAAAGAACGCAAGGATCACCGGTCAGGCGGCGATCGCATTGTCTCAGAGTGGTACGGTTGCGACGGCTACGCTCCACCACTCCGTGTCATTTCCAACATCTGGAATCGACGGCCGAACAGTCGGAGAGTTGGACCTTGCCAGCAACTCCGCAAAAGAAGTTGCGGAGCTGTGGAAATACGTATCTACGCGCCTCCGCAGGGCTATTAAGAACGTGGCATGAGCAAGCAGCCCGACCTCAGTGCATTTCCAATTCCGCGAAAAGGAGGAGCGAAACCAATCGCCTCGGGAGAGGTGACTGAGATGCTCGACGTTACAAGCGAAGGGGCAGGAGATCCGGCGCGAGTGTTCGACATTGGCGGAGCTTCGGCCCAGGCTGTCGCTTCAATAAACGGAGTAGCAGCGACGCACTCACCCGAAGCTTCGATCGAGCAACGGCTGATGCCCAAGGAGGCGCTGCCGAACGGCCGTGTGTCGTCTGGGCAGGTGGTGGCCACGACTGTAAAGTTGGATGAAAACCGCTACCTGCGACTTGCCGAAGCAGGGAAGCCGGGGCCAGGCCGAATCAGACGACGGACCATACAGGACATGGTCATTCAAGCGCTTGACGAGTGGCTCGAACGCCGTAACCTTTGAGCCGTGGCATTTCGTAATTGCGGTTCGCATTTGGACCACAGATCAACGCCTATAAGCTACCGACACCCTATGCCACCGCATCCGTGATCTCGGGCGCCTGCAGGTTTTTAACGCGAGGCTTGAACACGACTATGACGGCCTCGTTCGGCGTGCGCTTCGCACCCCGTGTCCCCTTCATGCCGCCATTCGCCATGGCCTTCGCGGTCGGCGACGAGTGGTCGTTGATAAGAAAAAGCTGGTAGTCGGGTAGACGGTCTAGTTCCGCGAGCGCCTTCAGGTCGAACTTGAAGCGCCGCAGGTTGCGCTGCATAGTACCGCATTTTTTGGCTAGCAGCAGTAACGAGACCTTCCACTCGGGCTGCCTACCGACGTGCTTTCGGGCAATTTCATAGAGCCGGCGTTCTAAACCACCCGTTAGGTCGAAGTATGCCGGATTGATAGCTAGGACACGCCTATCTTTCACCAGCGCGCGGAATGTCCACTCGTTAAGAGTTATTTCGAGCCCTTGCATAACCCGATTTCCCGCTTTGTTCTCCTTCGTTAGGATACGAAAGCTGTCGATCCAGCCAAAGCCACGCGTCTCACGTTCGCCGCCGGACTGAATGTCCGTGGTAATTGTGGTCGAGCGGAGCCGGAATAACGCGTCGTAGATCTCCTGATAACCGTTCTTGCCCGTATGCCTGCGAGTTACGCGCAGCAGGTCGTAAGCGGCGATACTGACAGTCCGCGAGACCTTCTCGCCACGTTCGAGTTTTGCGTTGATTAGGCTGGACAAATAGATGAGTACGTCTTTGTCCCAGATGGTCGCTACGCCTTTCTCACCGGGCGATACGCGAATGGCGACATTTCCATCAAGATAGATGATCGGGGTTAGCAGAGGACGCTTCTGGAGCGCGAAAAAGGGGAACTCCATGGTGGCGCGGTCATCGCGCAGAGGCGCTGAGACTAGACTTTCTACAAAGAAATCGATTTGGGCCTTATGAAACACCACCTCAGGTGCCGCAAATGCTGACTCAACTGCAGCCATACTTACTCCTTACGTCCGCATGATGACAAAGCCATCACAGGAGTGGAAGCGCGGTGCCGTTCCCGATTCCCCGAGGATGACAAAAAAAACGTTTCCGATACCCCGAGCCGGACCCCAAAGCATTCTTGCTACCTTGCTACCCCCCTAAGAAGGTAGCAGGTGCCAGTCTTCGATCGGCCATAGCGATGTCTTAGACTCGGGGAATCAGGAACGGCGCAGAACACGGCTCAGCAGAGGTAGAGCAGCTTTGATCCTCAAATTTTTAGAGACCAGGCTAACGCACCACAAAGCAACACGGGGAATCGGGAACGGAGATTATTCGAGGAGTAGAAGATATGGACCGGGGAAACGGGAACGAATTGACGGGGGAACAGGAACGCCAACGCTCGGGGTATCAAGAACGCCCCGTCGGGGGAACGGGAACGACGACTCGTAATAACCCTTTGTTGAAATTACCAATTTCGGAACCCTAACTCTCTAACAGATTCTAAGAATCTAACTTATTAATATCCCCGGCCTTTACTCGCTTGTGGATAATCATTATCCCAAGCGAGGTTGACGAATAAAGAAAGAGCTTGCAGACATGTCCCTGAGGGCACGGTTACAAGCCCTATCGTTTTGCGAGTAAGTGGGTTCGGCGGCCCACCTTGCGCAAAGCATCGATCGTCTCGTCATATGTCAGTCCTGCATCCACCATTTGCGCAAGATTGTAGTAATCTTCCGACACCCTTTGATTTGCGTGGCCAAGGCCATGCTGAATGCCGCCGGCCTCTGACGGCGTGAGTGTGGCGGTGTCGGTCGCATAGATGTGGCGAACCTTATGCAGGTTGATCGGCTTGCCGAACTCCTCCTCCGTCCGTGCCTTGATCTGATACGCCACGGCGGACGACGTCATGTGCGTGCCCTGCTTCGATATCCACAGCGCGTTGGTCGATGCCAACGCTCTGCGGGAGCATTGAAGCAGGGTGGGACGATGGGTCTCGATGTAGCGGTTGAGAGGCGCCGTCAGCTTGTCCGGAACACTGCACTCGAACAATCGGTGCGACTTCATCTCATCTCCGCCGAAGGACAGTCGCCAGTGCTCACCACATTGCCGAAGCTGACGGCCCATTCCGACGGACGTGATGTTCGCCCGCCGGAGCGGCCGGGCGACGAGCATGGCTAGAAGCAGACCGTCCCGGAACAGCACGGCGCGCTCGACCTTTGTGCGGAACCGGTCGTGCTCGGCCGCATCCATCATGTCGTAGGCGAGCTTTTCGACATCCTCGGCGGGCTGCATGCCGACCCGCTTGTCACGCATGGGCGTGGCCTTGCTGCGCAGGCGAGAGGCCGCTTTCAGTAGCCAAGCCCAATCGTTCTCCGGCGCGATGGCACGGAGGGCGTTGCCGACCTGCTGGATCCGCGTAGCCACGGTGTAGGGAGCAAGCCCGTCGTCCTGCATCGCTTCCTGGTAGGCGCGCAGGCGGTCGGGCGTGACCCGCTCCGCGGGGTCGTCCGAGACAGCGAGCTGACCGGAGCGGGCCAGCCAATCCAGCCAGTAGCCGTAGCCCTCCTGGGTCAGCTTGCGCGTCGCCGGCCGCCAGCGTTGCGCGTAGCCAACGCTGTCGTCCAGAGGGTCTTCCGGCTGGTTGGCGAGGGCCCAGCAGGCCTGATCTGTCGGCGGCCACTCAGGCACCGGCGTGGCGCGGCGATTGGACGTCATGAGGGCGCTCATGGCCGCCTCCTCGGCTTGGTATCATCCGAGGAGGCGGATGGTGACCCGTCCCGAAGCCGAGCCAGGGTGTCGTCCCAGCGCTTGAAAGCATCGTCCGTCCGGTTCTCGGCGTAATTGCGCGCGATGGTGGCGCTGGTGGTGTGCCCGAGCGTCAGGCGCCCCGTCTCGGTGTCCTCGGGATGCAGTCGCCCGTGGAGCTTAACCATCAGGTGCCGGAAGAGCTGCGGGTTCATGATCAACCCGCTCTCTCGGTAGATGAACTCCGAGATCGCCGTCGAGAACCGGGTGACGGCCCGTTCCTCGCCATGCAAGCCGGGGAACAGCAAAGTCCCTGGTTTGTCGCAGACACGCTGGCGGTAGGTGCTCAGGTAGACGTCCAGCATGGCGCTGGTCGGCGCTGCCATGTGCCGCTCGAAGCGAGCCTTGGTCTTGGTCCTTTCGATGCTGATGCGCCGGTGCCGCGCAGTTCCACGGCGGGTCTCGACCAGGTCGCGTTCGAGGTCGAACGCGCAGAGGTTGGAGACGCGCATCGGCGCTCGGGTCAGTATCTCGACCGCCAGGGCGAACATGACGCGCAGCGCGTCCTTGCGGCTGCCGGTGTTGGCCTCCTCCACCTGCCTCAGCACACGTCCAGGCAGCTTGAGAAGGACGCGGATGTTGGCATCGAGGTCGAACTGACGCAGGCGTTCGCGGTTCTTGGGCACCATGCCCTCTTTCCTTGGGGTGAGACCCGCCGTCATTTTGCCGAGGCGCTCGACACTGGCGGGGCTGGCCTTGACCCAATGCCGGGCGATGGTGCGCAGCAGCTGCGCCTGCCCCCCCAACCCCTTGCCCTTCTGACCGTCTCTGCGGTCGAGGAGGTGCCGCAACGTCCGCCGCGCGTTATCGGTGTCGACCAGCACGGCCAGGCTGGTAACGTCGCCGGCAGGCTTGCCGGCGGCCACCAGGGCGCTGGCGAGCTGGAGGATTTGCCGCCGGCGCTGCCGGTTGGTGCTGTCCCTCACCGGCTCGGCATAGTCCTCCGCGAACACGTCCGGGTTGCTGGAGCGGGTGAGGAAGGCCGTCACATCCGCGCCGAAGCTCGCGGGAAATGCCTCCGGAGGCAGGGCATAGCGGCGGCTGCAGGCTGGGATGGCCAACGCAGCCGCTGGCCATCCTGCCACCAGAGCGGCAGCACGGCCCCAATGATACACGGCCGTTTTAAAGGTGGTCTCCGGGTTGACGTCCTGGCGCAGGCTGGTGGCCAGCAGCTTGTCGCGATAGCGGGCAAGCGCGCCAGCATCGACCTCGGCCGGATCGACATCCGTGTCGCTGAAGAAGTGCACGACGCGCGACACGCCACAGCAAGCTTTTCTGTCGGTCAGCTTGTCGTAGAGCGCCTGCCACGCTGGGCTCAGCGGCCGCTTGGCGCGGCCGGGCATGACCTCGATCCCGAGCTGGCTCAAGCCGTCCAGGAGGAGACTACGCACCGTCGACCATCGGGCAGGGCTCATCGTAGCCAAGGCAGGATGGGCCTTTGTCAGCAGGGGACGGAGGAGCGCCGGCGCTGTTGGGATCTCGTGCAGCGGCCGGTCCAGAACCCGGCCGACGATACGCACCGCCGACATCGTGTCCCGGTGCTTGCGCCGGGGCAACGTAGTTGAGCGTTCGAGCCGATGCAGGAGCTCGGCTAAGGTGGCGGGAGAAGGTAGCTCCTCCGCCTCCGGTAGGGCACACAGCGCCTCACGGGCCGGCATAAGAGCCGCGGGTGCAGCGCCCCTCTTTCTGCGCGACCGCGCAGGCTCAACCGCGATAGTGCTGGTCGCCAGGCAGGCGGGTGTGGCCGCGTGGGTGGCGGGCGTTTCGCCAAGCTCGGCTGGCGCCATCCACGATGGTTGCGGCGTAGGTTCGGGTGGGGGAAGCCCGACTGGGCTTGGGACAGGAGCGGCCTGTGCGGGCTGCGTGGGGTCTAGCGGGTACATTCGTAAAAACTCCCAGTTGGAAAAGGATGACTTTGCTGACGCGGACTTCTCAGCCGGCAGGCTTTTGATGAGGTAAATCAGGGACATACGATCCCCTGCAGGGCCTAGCGCCGGCGCGCGGCGGTGAAGGCAGCCAGGTCCTCTTCGGAGATCCGAACCGACCGGCCGAAGCGGTGCGACCGCAGCTCCCCCAACTGAATTTTCCGGGTGAGGGTCTTCAGCGAAAGGCTGAGCAGGTCGGCCGCTTGGCGCTTGGACAGCATGCGCGAGAGGTGTGGAGAAGCAGGCATGGCATTGGCTTTCTGGTTCGATGTTGAAAGGTTGACATGAGCCGACCGTCCAAACCGGGGCGCAGAGCATCGCCAAACCCCACCCAAAAAAGGCGAGGTCAGTGGTCGGTGTCGTCGCAGACGGAGGTTGGCTTCGGCGCATGGGCAAAGCCTGCCATCACGACTAGACGGCTTTAACGTACGGATTTGGCCGGCCGGCTTGCGCTGCCGCTGGTGCCTGGCTCTCCCAGCTGCCGCGGAGCCGTATTTCTTTGGGCAGCCCGTTCTGCCATACTCGGCCGTCGCCCAAGGCTTGAACACCGAGGGAGATGCGCTTCACGCGCCAAACAAGGGCACCCGCTTTGTCGGGCGGCCCACGGAATACAACACCCTAGTCAGGGTGGTGGGTCGCTCCTGCCGCCTGGGAATACGTGGGGCGTGCTTCCTTGTTCGCGCGTGTTCAACCGTCCCGGCGCCAGCCGGGTCGAACAAGGATGCGTGCTATGGAGCGAGACCGTAGGTGCCGCCGGGCCGGGCGTGTTTCTCAATTTACCTGCGCACTAGCCTTTCTGCTTTCGTCAGGTGGCGCTGTCGGGCGGGTGAGTTCTGCTTCTACGTTCACCCATGCCAAAAAATGCGAGTTCTTCAGGCTGGCCGCTTTTTCGATGGTGAATTTTCGCGATCAAGGTAGAACGTTGGGCTACGGAATGCGCATGGTCGCTCTTCAGCTCAGTTCATATAAAGCCCTACCGGAGGAAGGCCTTGGTGAAGGTCCAGGATTGGAAGCTGAGTACACGTTAGGTTTGGCGCCGGATATAGAACGAATGGGCCATGACATTTGGACGGTCAAAAACTTTAACGGTCAGCCGATACCGAGGGACTTGGTGGACGGTTTCGTCAGTCACTCTTGTGGATGGCCTGTTTTCGATTGGAATTAAAACAAGATCAGTCTGAAATGAAAGCTAGCGTCCAACATGTCAAACGGCATTGAATATTGACCCCCATCTGGAGTGCGCCCCTGTCGGTGGACACTTTCAAGCGGCTGTTTTGACAGTCTGCTGGGCGTGTTGGTTTTCGAACTGCGTGGGGCTGAAATAGCCTAAGGCGGAATGTAATCGTCTTTCGTTATAAACCTCATCAATGAAGCGCGGAAGGTCGGCGGTGACATCCTCGAAGGTCTCGTAGGCCGCCAGGTAGACGGCTTCGACCTTCAGCGTCTTCATGAAGCTTTCTGCTTTGGCGTTGTCGTAGGGGTTGCCGCGCCGGCTCATTGATCCGGCCAAGCCGTGAGCCGTCAGCAGCTCACGGTAGACCTCCGACGCGTATTGCGAGCCACGATCCGAATGGTGAATGCACCCTGCAGGCGGATTGCGGCTTCTGACCGCCGCCTTCAGCGCCGCGACAGCGATGCGCGCGTCCATCGATCGGCTGATCGCGTAGCCCACCACCTTGCGCGACCAAACATCCAGGATCGCGGCCAGGTAGACGAAGCCGCCTGGGATGGCGACATAGGTCAGGTCAGCGACCCACAGCTGGTTGAGGCGGTCAGCTACGACATCCTTGGCCAGATCTCGAAAGATTGGACTGGCATGATCGCTGTCGGTCGTGACGACATAACGCCGGCGCCGCTTGGGCTGCAGAGCGTGCTCGCGCATCAGACGTCGCAGCCTCTTGTTGTTCACCACGATGCCCTGGTGGCGCAGGGCCGCACCCACGCGGCGGTAGCCATAACACTCGAACTTGTCGCAGATCGTGCCGATCCGCGCGAGAAGTTCGCCGGCCTGCAGCGCTGTCGAGGGCATGTCATAGAAGGTGGATCGCGACAGGCTCATCAGCTCGCAGCCTTGGCTGACGGAGACCTCACGGGGCCGGTGACGACGCAGGTGCTCCCGTTTGTCGGCCGGGGACCATGCTTCAAAGCCCCCTTTAGAAGCTCGATCTCCAGCGCCTGTCGGCCAACCATCCGCTCCAGGGCGGCGATCTTGGCCTCATATTCCTGCAACAGATCGGCGGCCTGCACGTCGTCATCGAGCGCGCCAGCCTCGAACTTGCCGACCCAGATGCGGATCAGCTGGCGGGAGATGTCGTGCCGCTGCGACAAGGCGTGCAGCGTCTCGCCGGCCAGGAACTCCTCAGCGACCTGCCGCTTGAACGCGGCGCTGTGTGATCGATGCTTCGTCATGGCTTCCATCCTCCGGAAGCCCAGCAAGGGGGGGCAATTCAAATCGCCCGATCTGTCCACCGACAGGGGCGCACTCCAGTAGGGGGTCAATCTTCCACGCTGTTCCACACTCCGTGCACCGCAAGTGGTTCCGTCGCAAGAGGTTCGGCGCTGCTCGCCGCCTCGCCGCGCGCAAGTAGATGCAGATTAACGCCATCCACCTGGAGCAGACCCTGCGCGGGCTACTGCGTGCTTCGGTATCAAGGTTGGCAATGTGAGCCGCGGCAAGTTGGCGGCGCGCATCCGCGATGCTGGTGGGTGGGCGTGCCCATGCCGGAAGGTAATGCGGAGCCAATGCCGACGGCACACGGGGCGTTACGGGGCAAGCTTAAACTACAGAGACTCGGTCTTCCATACCTAGTTTTATCTGCTGGGAGTCGCCCTGAGATTCTATTACATCTTTGATCGAGCCACCAAGCTTTTCTTCGTAATGCGTGATGACGAGCGCGGAAACCTCAGCGCTAACCGCAAGCTTCGCAACGTCGGAAGCGGACAGATGTCCAGCGGCTGCCAACTCATCCGGGTACTCGAGGTAGGTGCATTCCGCCACTAACACATCAACACTTCGAAAAAAGTCAATTAGATGATTGGACCAGCCAGTGTCACTTGTAATTCCTATTGATCGGCCCCGGTTAGTTAGCTTGAGCCCAACTGTGCTGATCGGGTGCCGTGTAAGCACCGAATCAACCTGTATATCACCAATATAAAAATTGCTCCCGACGCTAAGCTCTCCTATGTCGAAGACTTTTTCAAAATAGTCGGGGCTCAAGCCACACCCAGAAGTTACCCTTTGTAAGAGGACTTTCCCGTCAGGAGGCAGCCATAATGCTTGCCGTGGGTGAGCCGGCAACTTACGAACTACGTTCCTGTAAGCGAAGAGGTCCATAAAGTGATCTGGATGAAAGTGCGTCACGATCATCGCAGAAATGGCACCGATATCCGCGCAAGCTAGAAGTGCAGCAACAGCCCCATGTCCACAGTCTACTACTAAGTTGGTGCTCTCGCTCGCAATCAAGTTACATGTTGTCGCTTCTTTCGGACTAGGGTTTGCTGGCGAGCAACCCACTGTAGTGATAACCATCATTTCATCATCCATCAATTCTTACCCGCGGTGTGCCCTCTTTTACCCGGGGAGTGGGACAAGTAGATCACCAATTTGGCCAATCATGGCCATCGCGGTGATGCCGATCGCTGGCGCACACCGACGCAGCCAAAACGCCTTCAATCACTTCAACAAGCCGGTTATTAACGAAGTCGTCGAGGTTCGTAACAGCTGTGTCTGAAATCTCTTGGTTAGCGCTAGCTATTACGTTGAGGAGGTGGGAGTCGCTGAAAGTCGCTCGAAGTCGGTTAGGCAACTCCTCGCGTGCGAAGGCTGAGGCGTCGCCGCCGGCATGCGGAAAGATTAATACTGGGATTCGACGGGAAAGAGCCATCTCAATCTCAGCAACTGTTCCAGACTCCTTTCGACCCCTGTTGCCACCCAGGGCAATCAGAACATCCACGTCGGCTAGAAAAGCTTCTCGTGCAGTTTGCAGTCTGGCATCAGGCGAAACTATGGCAGGAGCGGTTCTGGAAAATCTGCTACTCCCCTCGCGTCTTATGTAAAACCGACCCAGAAGAGGGTTCTCTTGGAATGCTCCCTCAACCGAGGCGACACCTACACCACGGCCATGGCCCGAGCAAACTCGAAGTTGGGCGCTTGCCAGCACGCGGCCAGCACGCTTACATAGCAACGAAATTTGTTCGGGTAGTAGCAACCCCTCCGGCAACACTTGGTTCGGGCTATCCTCTGGTTTTCCAATCGTGCCGCTGAAACCGACGACAGGACGAGAGGCTATTACTGACACACGTGATACGAACTCCTGGATATCGTCATGGCTACTAAAGAATAGTGTCTCAATATGGTGCCTTCGAAGGTTCTCGCGATAACGGTTGAATTTGTGGTGCTCGAGAGGATGAGTAGGCGCCTTCATGAGAAGGTAATGCGTATAACGTGTTTTCGGAATAGCTCTCGCCGCGGCAGCCAAAACTCTTCTTAGAGCTGGGTCCTGGAATGAGACGCCCACAAAAATCAGAGCTGCGTTGCGATACCAATCTTCCAAGTGTCGCCAGATTTCAGGCCTCGTCTTTTCCGCAAGGTCAAACTGCTCTTCAAGGAAAAGGAGGCCCCAATTTAAGTCTGATCGATATTCGCTGCTAAAAAAGTCTCCGTTGACCTTGATAACTCCAAATGGCGCTGCAAAATGCGAGAGAAGATCTTTGTCACTGCTTAATAGGACAAACTTCCCTCCGCTCTTCTCATTAGCAATTTCGAAAAGCTGATCGTAATTGGTGGTCCAAATGCGTCGGCAACGGCTCCTGAGGATTGCATAGTGATATGAGTTTGGTTTTGCTTCGGGTGCTCGAAAGCTTTCCTTGAATATCCTGAAAACGTCTTCGCCTTGATCACCAAGTGTAAGCAGTTGCACGGTACTGGGAAAGTCATTCTCACTAGCTAATACGGTTCCGCCGAGCTTTTGGATGATGGGCAGGTAATGTGTCTTCCAACCACCAATCCCTGAGGGCATAGAAATACCCGCACCGGCGAAAAATGAAAGATTGCCGGTAAGCAACGCGCCCACGAGATCTTGAGGAGCTTTGCCACTGAAGACTTCTATTTGAGACCTGTGAGCGTCGACAAGTATGCCATAGTCCAACGGAGTTGATAAAATCTGCTCTGCAGTGGTTCTTGCCTTGAAGCTAGGCTCTCCCGTCCAATCAGCATGATAATACGCGATACCTGCGTCATGGGCTGCATCACAGTCAGCATCGCTATCGCCAATAAGTGCAAGGTTATGATCTACCGCGGAAAGACGCCTAGCTGTTTGTCGCACGTAGTCAGCTCCAAAATGAAGGATGGCCTCACCTCCAATGACAAGTTGGAAGCGACTGCGGATTCCGAGTGCTTCAAGAAGCCGCAGAAGTTCAGCTTCAGCTCGAGTTGATATTACGGCCATTCGAATGCCGATTGCTTGCATCGCAAACAGCAAGTCTCGCGCCCCATCGAAGATACCTTGCTGGCCTTCAATCTTCTTCAGGGCAGCACCGTAGCAACGAGCGATCTCGGTGATCTCACTATCGCTCCTCTGCGGGTAAACAATTCTCAAAGTTGCTTGCAATCCGAGTCGCGGTAGCCTACTGAGTTGCGAAGTCACCTCATCTGAGTCAAACTCGAACTTTGTCTGGGTCTCCTTCAAAGCACCTCGTGCGGCTAACTTGTCGTCAAACACAGGGCCATCAAAGCGAAAGATATAGCCAGTCATGCTTTCTCTGCCCTTGAGCCGAGGACGAGTGGGGCAATGCTCGTAGCCAAAACGCGAGGCGCCAACATTAAATGAACACCTCGTGTCAGCGACGGCTCATACCCAAGAATGTGTGCACGCATTTCACTTTCCATTCAGAATGGACCTCGCGAAGTCTGTTCCTTTCTGAGTGAACAAACCTCGCGCGCCGACGAACTCACAGTTAGCACTCGGGTTGTTGCTCATTGGTATTCTCCTAGACGCCATCATGGCGCCGTGTGGAGAGCACCTCTTTTTTTCGACTGCACATAAGCCTAACATTGCTGTCCCTAAAAATCATTCAAAAAGAAGCAGACTTCATCTTGACACTCTTTGTCGTTCCTGGGGCGGACCGTCATGGTGGGATCATGTTGGCCAACGGCCGTAATAAACATCCCGCATGATAACGTCCTGTATGATGCGCAGAAGCAGTCCGCGGCGCACCAACTCTACGCGCGGCCTCAAAAGGCGAGAACGAGTGGTCGGGACTGACCGGCATAACCATGTAACCGGATGAGATCTCCAAGCAGGAGCGACTGCTCCCGCGGGCGCCTACGCTACCTGACTGCGACTCAGGTGCAGAGGGCAGCGTCTAGCATGTCCCGGTCGGCGTCTATCGAGCGTGGAAGCGGTGCCGATACCCGCTGCCTGCAAGCTCACGCCGGTTCCGAGCAGGGGAAAGCTTCGATAGACTGTTGTCTACGTGATTCGGCATGGCCTGCAGTGGAAGGACGCACCGGCAGGGTATGGGCCGCACAAAACGCTCTACAACCGGTTCATCCGCTGGAGCCGGTTGGGCGTGTTCGCCCGCATCTTTGCTGCCCTGGCAGCCAAGGGTGGCGCCCCCAAGCGGCTGATGATCGATGCCACCCACCTTAAGGCGCACCGCACGGCGGCCAGCCTGCTGCAAAAGGGGGTCCTCGACACATCGGCCGTACCAAGGGCGGCCTGAACTCCAAGCTGCACGCCGCCTGCGACGGGCAGGGCCGCCTCGTCGCACTGCTGCTAACCGAGGGCCAGCGCAGCGACCACCATGGCGCCGCGCTGCTGCTGCCCATACTGCCTGCAGCCCACGAGCTGCTGGGCGATCGCGGCTACGATAGCAACTGGTTCCGTGCCGCGCTGGCAGCGCGGGGCATCACGCCCTGTATCCCGTCCACGCGCTCACGCAAGGTGCCGCTGCCACACGACCGCATGCTCTACCGTCAGCGCCACCGAATCGAGAACGCCTTCGGCAGGCTCAAGGACTGGCGCCGTGTGGCCACACGCTACGACCGATGTGCACACACCTTCTTCTCCGCCATCTGCATCGCTGCCGCAGTCATCTTCTGGCTGTGATACAGAGTCCTGAGCCTAGTCGTCACTCTCTAGTCTGTCTGCCATTGCGTGAAGCTTGTCCTCTTGCTGATCGAGCAGCGCCAGCAAAGAGCTACTGTCACGCCCAGCCCCGTCGCTCAATCAGCGGCGCCAGAATCGTGGCCTCTTATTGGTCGGGACTCTATAAGCACCGACACTCACGTGCCGTCTACGGGGCATTATGGCAAGTCGGCGCTATGCGGGTGTACGCTATAGAACGGGCAGGATAGCCCGATCTGCGACAGGGACCGGGAACGTCGCTCCCAATCACTCCTTCATGGCCGGGTTTTAGTGACTTCCTGCCGGTCCGCTTCACTACGGTTCATCGTGCACGAGGTCATGCTACCGCCAGAGCCAGGTTCGTCGACAATTCCTTGAATGCCAAGCCGGTGGGCTGCAACTGGCCGAATTCAAAGGCAGGACTTGTAGGCCACGTCACGCCACAGTCTTGGGCGAAACGCTGGAATTTCCCGGGATCATTGCCCAGTGCTGCCTCAAGGCGTTCCGTGACTTGTATGACTTGTCCCGCCGCTAATGAGGCGCGGATTGATGTCCCTGCCGTCGTTATGCCTCCGGCAGGCTTGTACACTTTGCCATCAATTTCGACCAAAGCGTTGACACCGGCCTTGCGTAAGACGTTGCGGTCATCCTCACTGTAGTGCTTCGCCAAGCCAAGAATCTTCTGGCCCGGAGGGGCGCTCACTTCGTGAAGCAAGCGCGCTTGTGGCCACTCGCGAGCCATTATCTCCAGAATATGGTCCCGGTTGAAATCTTTATGCGTCATGATGTCGAGCAGATAGGCATCTGCACTGTGGAACACAGCGAAGAGTAAAGGATCGTCTCTCTCGACGAAGCCGTCTGACCGCATTTGCTGCGAAATATGGAGGTGATAGACCTCCCATTCGATCAGCATGAGATCCAGGTCTTTACGCCGCTTAAGCTTCTTGCTTGAGGACTCTAGGACTATTTCTACACGCGTGCTCAGGTGGGGTTTCAGCTCCTCCCCTTTTTCGATCTTGGCGATCAGCGCGTCAAGGTCGGCTTTGCGCTGAGTAGTGACCGGGTTGACCGTGTATGCCGCCGACACATGGACCTTACGGGGAGTCACAAGGACATGACGTGACATCCAGTTGTGGTAGACAATCAACAGTTCACGGGCGTCTTTGCCGTTGATCTCGGCAACCACATCAGGATCATTATGATCATAGGGCAGCGTGTCAATTGCCCACTTTCTGATCACCGACTTCAGATCGACCGCCATTACCGCCTCGCCCCATTCCCTCGTAACTTCTGTGCTTACTTACAATAAACGCGCGGCTGCCTGCCGTCCATGTTTGCCGGAAAGGGAGGGGCCCTGGGGGCCATGCTATCCGGGTTTGCAAAGCCATTACCTTTTACAATCGCATTCGGCCTCCCGATAGTGCCTTTGAATCATTGACAGTGGACAATTGCAAAACCCTTTTGCATAACTAGTGCATGAAAATCGGGTATGCCCGTATCTCGACGGACGAGCAGTCGCTCGACCTCCAGCGCGACGCACTGACCCGCGCCGGCTGTGATGTGCTGTTCGAGGATTGTGGCGTTTCGGGGGTAGCCGCGAAGCGGCCCGGCCTCGAAGCCGCCCTTGCGCGCGTCTCGGCCGGCGATGTCCTCGTGGTCTGGAAACTCGACCGCCTCGGCCGTTCGCTGCCCCAGCTCATCGAGACGGTTTGGAAGCTTGGCGAGCTGAAGGCAGGGTTCGCATCCCTTTCGGAAAACATCGATACCACTACGGCCGGCGGAAAACTCGTTTTCCACATCATGGGCGCACTCGCTGAGTTCGAGCGCGCGCTGATCGTGGAGCGGGTCACGGCCGGCATCGCCGCCGCAAAGAAGCGGGGCAAGCATGTCGGCCGGCCGCGCAAGCTATCGCCCGAGCAGATCAGGCACGCCCGCGAGACCATCGAGGGCGGCTTGCAGACGCCCGCCGGCATGGCCGCGCTGCTAGGCGTCGATCACACGACGCTATGGCGGGCCATGCGGGCCAGGCCGTACGTGCCGGCCCATGCCGGCGTGAGCGTGCGCCAGCCCGAGGGGGTGCGTAGTGGCGACCATTAAAGCCCTGGTCAAACCCGCCCTGCTGGTCTGGACGCGCAATCGCGCCAGGGTGAGTATTGATGACGCGGCCAAGGCTGCCAACGTCACCGCCGAGCGCATCCAGGCCTGGGAACAGGAGGACGCCGACGAGGCCCCGACCTTGAGCCAGCTCCGCGCCCTGGCAGCGAAATACCATTTCCCGCTTGCGGTCTTCTACCTGCCGGAGCCCCCGGCAGATTTCTCGCCCCTGCGAGACTTCCGACGACTGCCGGACGCGGACAGCCAGGCCATTACCCCTAACCTCGCCTTTCACATCAGAGCCGCCCAGGAGCGGCGCGAACTGGCGCTTGAGCTATACGACGGCCTACGCAGCCAGCTGCAGCCCTTCCCCCTCAAGGCCACGCTCACGAGCAACCCCGAGGAAGTCGGCCAGGCGATCCGCGACCTTCTAGGGATCGATGACGAGAGCCAGAAGAAGGCCGCCCGCCTGGACCGCATCTTCGACTTCTGGCGGCGCAGGATGGAAGAAAACGACATCCTCGTGTTTGTCATAAGCGGGCCGCACTACAGCATTCCGCTGGAAGAAATGCGGGGCTTCGCCATCGCAAAGCCGCTCTTGCCGGTCGTGGTCGTCAATGGACGGGACTACAGCCAGGGCGGAAGAGCCTTCACCCTCTTGCACGAGCTGGCGCACGTCATCCTCGGGGAAAGCGCCATATCGAACGGCGCGGCCGAGGAGTTCGGCGCTACCGCCGAAGAGCACCGGGTGGAGCGTTTCTGCGACGCCGTCGCAGCCGCCGCGCTGATGCCGCGCCGCCTGGTTCTGTCGTTCCCCGAAGCGGCCGAGGCCGGTGCCCGCGAGTGGAGCGACACGCAGCTCCGCACGATCGCGCGCGCCATCGGCGTCAGCCGCGAAGCGCTACTCATTCGTTTCGTCACGCTCGGGCGGGCGACCTGGACTTTCTACAGGCAGGAGCGCGCTCGCTTCCAGGCAGAGTATCGACAAGCGGCCGAGGATAAGGCCGAGGAAGTCAAGAAGCCCGTCGCCATCAAGCGTTCGATCATGCTGATGAGCTGGAACGGACGCGGTTTCACCCGCCTGGTCCTACGAAGCTACTACGACCGCCGCATCACCCTAAATGACGTATCGAGCTACCTGGGTGCGAAGGTGAAGCAAATTCCGGCGCTCGAACGTGCCGCCTTCCAGGCGGCGGAGTGAGCGCCTGGTGACGACATACTGTGTCGATACAAGCTCGCTGATAGCCGCCTGGCAGGAACGCTATCCGATCGAGAACTTCCCGCCCTTCTGGGCAAAGATGGATGCCCTTGTCGCGGCTTGCCGGATGGTCGCACCTATCGAGGTCCTAAACGAGACCGCGAAACGTTCGGACGAGCTGCATGCGTGGCTAAAGGCGCGGCCGGCGATGTTCCGCGACCTGGAAGATCCTATCCAAATCGAAGCGGCCCAGGTGTTGAGACAGTTCCCCCGGCTGGTCGGGGAGCGGAAACTTCGAACGTCGGCTGATCCTTTCGTCATCGCCCTTGCGCGGGTCGAGGGGTTGCAGATCGTCACTGACGAGAAGCCGACCGGGAGCCTGACGCGGCCCAATATTCCCGATGTCTGCAATGCCCTCGGCATAGCCACGATGGACCTGCTGCAGCTCATCAAGGCCGAAAAATGGGTTATTGGGGCTTAGCGGCCGTGGTTCCGGCCTTGCTAGCTCTGCTCACAGCAGTCGGCTCCTGGATCGCCCTGCAGCAGATGTTGATTGCACGCACCAAACTCAACAACGATCTGTTTGACAGGCCCGATCACAGACATCGGCTGCGAACGGTAAGGCCCTATGATTATCAGGATGCAGCTACGTTGCTGATGGATTTTTGGCGCGAGGTCGACGCACTGTTACGCGAGAGGGGAGTTTTCAAGTGAACACCCTGAAAATTGGCATTGCCTCTGCTGACGATATGAAGGCGCGGACAATGGCGATCGCTCGAGGTGAGCTAAAGCCGGCAGCCGCGGATCCGAAGGTGTGGTTCACCTCAACAGAAAGGTTTGCCAAGGTGTTGTCCAACCGAAACCGTGCGCTGCTCGCGACGATAGCGGCCACGCATCCAACCTCATTACAGGAATTGGCAGATCGAACAGGTCGCAAACCATCCAATCTGTCGCGTACGCTTAAAACGATGGAACGGTACGGCTTTGTAAATCTGCTTCGAGGAGAACGCGGTCGAGTTCGACCTGAAGTGCCATATCAAGCGATTTCGCTGGAATTGTCCTTTAGGAATTAAGACGGACGGCCAAGGCCAAACTGCACTCTAAGTGCCAATCCGAGTCTAAGCAGCCAATGCTCTATCGCTCCACAACATATCCGCTTGCCACCTTGGTTCACGACATCAGTAGTGGAGCCATCGGCCTTCCTGAGCTTCAGCGTCCGTTCGTTTGGCCTAATGCCCGAATTCGCGATCTCTTTGACTCGCTCTACCGCGGCTACCCATGTGGCTTCCTTCTGCTTTGGGAAACAGGGATTGGCCTGAAAGGCATTGGGACCAACGGCAAACAGGAAACTCCGGGCATCGCCATCGTTGACGGTCAGCAGCGGCTGACATCGCTCTACGCCGTGATGACGGCGTCCGAAGTGATCCGCTCCGACTTCTCGCGCGAGCGCATCCGCATCGCTTTCGATCCTCTGGCTGAGCGCTTTGAGGTCGCCAACGCTGCGACGGCACAAGACCGTGCCTTCATCTCCGACATCTCGGAGATGTGGAAGCCGGGAGCCAAC
Organism: uncultured Acidobacteriaceae bacterium; assembly: GCA_964246225.1. Classification (GTDB taxonomy): domain Bacteria; phylum Acidobacteriota; class Terriglobia; order Terriglobales; family Acidobacteriaceae; genus Edaphobacter. The sequence continues at coordinate 20,286 of CAXTQE010000030.1, forward strand.
GTTTTCAAGGTGGCGGGTGATTATCTGGCCGAGCTCGGCGCGGTGCGGACGCTCACGCCCGATGAGACCAATCGCATTCAAACAGCCATAGGCCGGCTGCTAAATCTGTCCGCGCACCCGTTCGACGCGCTCGTGCTCACTGCAGAAGCCACGGTCGACACGGTCGCCGAGGTGTTCGTCCGCATCAACGGCCAAGGAGCGAAGCTCAGCCAAGCCGACTTCATCCTAACGCTCATGTCGGTGTTCTGGGAGGAGGGGCGCAAAGAGCTGGAGGCGTTTGCCAGAGCCGCAGCTGGTCCCCCGAATGGGAAGCCGAGCCCGAGGAACTACTTCATCGAGCCTTCGGCCGATCAAATGCTACGTGTCATGGTCGGGCTTGGTCTCCGACGCGGTAAGCTCGATGCTGTGTATGCGGCGTTGCGGGGGAGGGTGCCGACCACTGGTGTTATTGATCCTGCCCGGCGTGAAGCGGGCTTCCTGCGTTTGAAAAAAGCCCGCGACGCCACTCTTAACATCAATCGCTGGCACTACTTCCTCAGTGCGCTGCCACTCGCCGGCTACCGGTCGCACCGGATGCTCACGTCGGAGCAGGCGCTCCTCTACGCATACGCAATTTTCCTGATCGGCGTTGAGGAGGTGGGCGTCGAGTTACCCATCATGCGCCAAGCAATTGCCGAGTTCTTCTTTATGGCCGCGATGACGTCGCGCTACGCCTTATCAGGTGAGACGCGCTTCGAGGCTGATCTTGCCGCCCTCAGCACTACTGACGGCCCGGCGGACTTCCTGGCGCGTCTGCGCCGGCTGAGCGAGCTGAAGCTGACCGACGATTTCTGGTCCATCACGCTGCCCGATCTCCTGGCCTCCTCGGGGGCCAAAACTCCGGCGCGCATGGCCTACTACGCCGCTTTGGTTGTGCTCGAGGCCAAAGTGCTGTTCTCGCCTATCAAAGTCGCAGCCGCACTTGATCCAGGCGTGGTTGGGACGAAGTCCACTCTCGAAGGCCACCACCTGTTCGCACGCGCCTATCTCGCCACCCTTGGCTTGACCGAGCGCAAGCAGGTCAATCAGATCGCCAATTACGCGCTGCTCGAATGGCCGGATAATCTGAAGATCGGCGCCTCGGCGCCGGTCGAGTACGCTCCCGCGCTCGACGCCGAGCTGTCGGAGCACGACCGCTTCCACCACGCGCTGCCGCCGGCCTGGTGGGCGCTAACCTACGACGAATTTCTAGCTGACCGCCGCCAGCGTATCGCGCGCGTCATACATGCGGCCTGGAAGCACCTATGCGGTACAACGGGTATTACGAAAACTCCTCCGCCTTCAACAGCTGAGCTGATCGCGGGAGGCGAGACGGAAGGAGTCGAGTTCAAGTCAACGCTGCGCACAAACCTCCATACCAAGCAGCTCGATGAGAAGATGCATTTAGCGGTGCTGAAGACCTTGGCAGCCTTTCTCAATGCGGGCGGCGGAACGTTGCTGATCGGTGTTGCGGACGATGGCTCAGTCGTCGGCGTCGAAGCTGACGCATTCCCGAACGAGGACAAAATGAGCCTTCACCTCGTCAACCTCGTGCGGGACCGAATCGGCGAACTGTTCCTCCCTTACATGCACCCAGAGTTCGTCGACCAGGACGGCGGCCGGGTGCTGTCGGTCCGCTGCGAACGCGGTCCCAAGCCCGCCTTTGTCAAGGACGGGACGTCGCAGCGTTTCTACGTGCGGGGTGCCAACGCGACCACTGAGCTAATGGGCCAGTCTATCGTGGACTACACCGCCCAGCGGTTCAAATAGACGCATCTGCTGGGCCTCCTATGAACGCCATCGAGATTGAACAGGCTATTTCTGCCCTCGCCGAGCAGCCGTTTGATGCTGAGGAATTCCCCTTCGCGTTCCTGCAAGCGTTCGGCAACAAGGAAACCACCCTCAAGCGCCTCCGCAAAGGCGACTCCAATAGGTCTGACTTGGGCGGTGTCCTGCAGACCAATAACATCCATATTGCGGCAGTCTGTCCCGGCGAAGTCACAAGCGCGCTGGCCGCGTTGCGCGCCAGCCCGGCGACGGCCAAAGCCAAAGCCAAGTTCATCCTCGCTACTGACGGCGAGGCACTCGAGGCCGAGGACTTGGCCAACGGTGAAACCGTCGCCTGCACGTTTGCGGACTTCCCCAACCATTTCGGCTTCTTCCTTCCGCTGGCCGGCATCACCACGGTCAAGCAGATTAGGGAGAGCTCCTTCGATATCCGGGCCACCTCCCGCCTGAACCGGCTCTATGTTGAGCTGCTTCGCGACAACCCCGATTGGGGAACGTCAGCCCGCCGCCCCGACATGAATCACTTCATGGCCCGGCTGATTTTCTGCTTCTTCGCCGAGGATACTGACATCTTCCACGGCTCCGGCCTGTTCACTGCCACGGTCGAGCAGATGAGCGCCCGCGACTCCTCCAACACGCATGAGGTCATCGCCGAACTGTTCCGGGCCATGAACACGCCCATCGCCGCCCGCTCCGCCTCCGGTCTCCGCCCCTGGGCCGACGTGTTCCCCTACGTTAACGGCGGCTTATTCTCGGGCAACCTGGAGGTGCCGCGCTTTTCCCGCATCGCCCGCTCTTACCTGCTGCACATCGGCCATCTGAATTGGCGTCACATCAATCCGGACATCTTCGGGTCCATGATCCAGGCGGTCGCCGAGGACGAGGAGCGCGGGGCTCTGGGTATGCACTACACCTCCGTCCCCAACATCCTGAAGGTGCTGAATCCCCTATTCCTTGACGACCTTCGTGCTCGGCTGGAGGAGGCCGGCACCAACGCCCGCAAGCTGCTGAACTTGCGGAACCGCGTCACCCGGCTCCGCGTGTTTGATCCGGCCTGCGGCTCCGGCAACTTTCTAGTTATTGCGTACAAGGAGTTGCGCGCCATTGAGGCGGAGATCAACGCTCGTCGCGCCGAGTCCGGGCGCCGCTCCGACATCCCGCTGACCAACTTTCGCGGCATCGAGCTGCGCGACTTTCCTGCAGAGATCGCCCGCCTAGCCCTGATCATCGCCGAGTTCCAATGTGACGTGCTTTATCGGGGCCAGAAGGAGGCCTTAGCGACCTTCCTGCCACTGGACGCGCAGAACTGGATCGTTTGCGGCAATGCTTTACGCCTCGACTGGCTAAGCATCTGCCCGCCCACCGGAACAGGAGTGAAACACCAGGCCAGCGATCTTTTCGGCACGCCGCTGAACCAGGCCGAGATCGACTTCGACAACGAGGGCGGTGAGATATACCTTTGCTCGAACCCTCCTTATCAGGGAAGCGTCAACCAGACAACAGACCAAAAGGAGGATATGGCAAGGACCTTTGCATCAATTCTAAAGAGCTACAAAGATCTCGACTATGTCGCAGCCTTTGTATTAAGGGCGGCACAATTTAACAGGGTCGCGGGCTCATCAAGCGCATTCGTAACCACAAACTCGGTAACGCAAGGCGAGCAGGTGGCAATGTTGTGGCCGCTCGTTTTCAAGGCGGCGAATATCATACACTTTGCCCATACATCCTTTCTTTGGTCAAATCTCGCGAGCCACAAAGCTGTTGTTAGTTGCGTGATATTAGGCCTTTCCTCGACGGCGTCCGGCGAGCGAAAGTTGTTCGCTGACGGCGTTGTCCGGGCAGTTGCAAACATTAGCCCGTACCTGGTGCCCGGGGACTCCGTGGTTGTTACTAAGCGAACCAGCCCGCTATCCGACATCGGCCGAATGCAGTCTGGGAACAAGCCCACTGATAATGGCAATCTCATACTGACAGCTAGAGAGAAACAGCTGATCATTAGCCAGTCGCAAGGGGCTTCACACTTCCTAAAGCGCTATGTTGGCTCTCAAGAGATAATCAATGGAGGGGATAGATGGTGCATTTGGGTGGAGTCATCTGAGGTAGAAAAAGCCGAACAAATACCAGAAATTAGTGAGAGAGCCAAAAAGGTTGCCGAGTTCCGAGCATTCAGTGGAGGTCAGCAAGCAAACGAAAATGCGCGAACTCCGCATAGGTTCGTCTTCGCCCCTCACACGGACACCCTGGCAATAGCGGTTCCAAACGTCTCGTCCGAACGCCGCCAATACCTTCCTTGTGACATTACTAACTATGACGTTGTAGTACCAAACCTCGCGTCGGCAATATACGGCGGAGAATTGTGGAATATGGCGCTGATTGCGTCCCGCGTCCACCTTGTCTGGATTGCCACTGTGTGCGGCAAGCTTGAAACTCGTATTCGCTACTCCAACACCCTCGGCTGGAACACCTTCCCCGTCCCGATCCTAACCGACAAGAACAAGGCCGACCTCACACGCTGCGCCGAGGATATCCTGCTCACGCGCGAGGCGCACTTTCCCGCCACGATCGCTGACCTCTACGATCCAGACGCCATGCCGTCTGACCTGCGCGACGCCCACGAACGCAATGACGAGGTGCTGGAGCGGATCTACATTGGCCGCCGCTTCCGCAACGATACCGAGCGCTTGGAGAAGCTATTCGAGCTTTACAACAGGATGACCGCCAACGCGAAGCAGGCTGTCCGCCGGGTGACGCGCTCCGTCACGGTGGCCGTACCGAAGCCGCGGCCATGAGCCGCTTCGAATGGGACGAGGACAAGAACCGCATCAATCGCCGTAAGCATGGCATCAGCTTCGAAGAAGCTTCGGGCATTTACAATGGGCCGGTGCTCTCGTTCGACGACGAGGGCGAGCACGTCGAGGCAAGGGAGCGCAGCTACGGCCTGCTTGGTGGTATGGTTGTGGTGTGCGTTGTTCACACGGAGCGAGACGACAGGATACGGATCATCAGCGCCCGCAAGGCGACCAGCAATGAACGGAAACTCTTCCATGCCTATCTCGGCAGAACGGCTCTCTGAAATCGCCGCTATTGGCGATGCCGATATCGACACGTCGGAAGCTCCCGAGGCAACCGAAGCCATGTTCAGGAGGGCCAAGCTTCGCGTGCCGCCCAAGGCAATGGGCGGCCGCGACTTGAGCGAACACGGCTCAGCCAGCCGCCCGTCCGTGCCCTCCATCTCCGTCACCTACGCCCGCACCGGTACCGCTACCCGGGCGAACGCCCTTGGCATGCGGCCCATGCAGGAACGTGCCTACGAACGTCGCGGCGAGCAGTACCTGCTCATTAAGTCCCCGCCCGCCTCCGGCAAAAGCCGTGCGCTGATGTTCGTCGCCCTGGACAAGCTCACCAACCAGGGCATTAAGCAGGCCATCATCGTCGTCCCCGAACGCTCAATCGGTGCCAGCTTCCATGATGAGGCTCTCACCGGCCACGGCTTCTGGGCCGACTGGCACGTGGAACCCCGCTGGAACCTTTGCGACGCCCCCGGCTCAGACAACGGCGGCAAAGTCGCGTCCGTCGGGACCTTCCTGGCCAGCGCCGACCGGGTTCTGGTCTGCACCCACGCCACCTTCCGCTTCGCCGTGGACCGGCTTGGCGTGGAGGCGTTCGATGACCGGCTGATCGCTGTAGACGAGTTCCACCATGTTAGCGCCAACCCTGATAACAGGCTCGGCTCGTACCTAAGCCAGTTCATCGCCCGTGGCCGTACCCATATCGTCGCTATGACCGGCTCCTACTTCCGCGGCGACGCCGAGGCGGTGCTGGCGCCGGGGGACGAGGCAAAGTTCGACACCGTCACCTACACCTATTACGAGCAGCTCAACGGCTACGAGCACCTGAAGCAGCTCGACATCGGGTATTTCTTTTATGCCGGGCCGTATGCTGACAGCATCCTCAAGGTGCTGAACCCCGGCGAGAAGACCATAGTTCATATCCCCAGCGTCAACTCGCGCGAAAGCACGAAAGACAAGGTCAAGGAGGTCGAGCACGTCATCGAGGCGCTGGGTGCTTGGCAAGGAACAGACGGCGCCACGGGGTTCCAGCTCGTGCTGACCTCGGACGGTCGCAAACTGCGCATCGCTGACCTGGTGGACGACGATCCTGGCCGGCGTGAGAAGGTCGCCGCCGCGCTGAAAAGCCCGGCGGCGAAGGACCGCGACCACGTGGACATCATCATCGCCCTCGGCATGGCCAAGGAAGGTTTCGACTGGATCTGGTGCGAGCACGCCCTAACTGTCGGCTACCGCGCCTCCCTGACGGAGATCGTGCAGATCATTGGTCGCGCCACTCGCGATGCCCCGGGGAAGGCGCGAGCACGTTTCACCAATCTGATTGCGGAACCGGACGCTTCCGAGCAGGCCGTCACTGAAGCCGTGAACGATACGCTGAAAGCGATCGCGGCGAGCTTGCTGATGGAGCAGGTCCTGGCGCCTCGCTTCGAGTTCAAGCCAAAGAACACGGCGAGCGGGCCAACACCGGGCGTCGACTACGGCGAAGGAGGCTACGATCCGAACAAGTGCAATGTCGGCTTTAGCAAAGAACAGGGCCGGTTCGAGATCGAGATTAAGGGCCTAGCCGCACCGAAGAGTGCTGAAGCGCAGCGTATTTGCCAACAGGACTTGAACGAGGTGATTGCAAGCTTCGTTCAGGACAAGAGCACGATCGAACGCGGGCTGTTCGACGCCGAGCTCGTTCCCGAGGAGCTGACCCAGATCCGCATGGGAAAGATCGTCAAGGATAGGTTCCCCGAGCTCGACGAGGAGGATCAGGAGGCGGTACGGCAACACGCCGTCGCCGCCCTCAGCCTTACGCAGAAAGCGAAGGAGATCGCCTCGAGCGGCGGAATAGGCTCTGGCGAGGACAGCCCAAACACCGCCTTTGTCGATGGCGTCCGTCGTTTCGCCATGGATGTACGCGAACTCGACATCGACCTGATTGACCGCATCAACCCCTTTGGGGAGGCGTACGCGATCCTCGCAAAGGCGATGAGCGAAAAGAGCTTAAAGCAGGTCGCCGCCGTCATCGCTGCTAAGCGGGTCAACATAAGCATTGAAGAAGCACGTGAACTGGCTCGCCGCGCGCTGAGGTTCAAGCAGGAGCGGGGCCGGCTGCCTTCGATCACGTCGACAGACGCCTGGGAAAAGCGCATGGCCGAGGGCGTGGCTTTCCTGGCTCGGATGAGGGCTGGGGCGTCGCGTGTCTAGGTTCACGGACGAGGATGACGCGCTTCTTGAGGAGCTGGGAGTCGGGGGCGATGCACACGCCGGATCACGCCGGACAGCGCGTGATGAGCGGATTATCGCCGGGGTGGAAGCCGTCCAGCGCTTCGAGAGAGAGCACGGGTGACCTCCTCATCACGGGGAAGACCGCGACATTTTCGAGCGCCTATTTGCCGTGCGCCTCAACCGTTTTCGCGAACTCGACGAGTGCCGAGCCCTGCTTCAGCCTTTCGACCGTCATGGGCTCCTAAAACAAGAACAGCCGGTAGCCGCACGCGTGCCCGACGATCTTGACGATGACGCGCTCCTTGATCAGCTCGGCGTCGGGGCTGCCGAAGAGGTCGAGATTGCGGACCTTCGTCATGTTCGGTCAGCAGCGATCAAGAAGGCGGCCGAGGAGATCGCCAATCGGCAACAGTGCGAGGAGTTCGAACGTTTTAAGCCACTCTTTGATCAGGTGCAGAACGAGCTCGGTGCCGGCCTGCGGGAAACGCGACGCTTTGAGCGTAAGTCTGAGATCGCGCCCGGCCGATTCTATATCCTTGGCGGCCAGAAGGCCTATGTCGCGGCAATGGAAGACCCGGCCGTTAATGAGCACGGCAATATCGACGCCCGCCTACGTGTAATTTTCGACAATGGGACCGAGAGCAATCTGCTGATGCGGTCTCTGCAGAAAGCACTGCAACAGGATCCCGCCGGCCGGCGGATCATTGAGTCCGAGGCTGGACCGCTCTTCACCGATCAAATTACGGAGGGCGACGAAGCGAGCGGTATTGTCTATGTGCTCCGAAGCAAGTCCGATCATCCGGCCATCACAGCCCACCGTGATCTTGTGCATAAGATCGGGGTTACCGGAGGCGATGTCGAGCGCCGTATCGCGAATGCCCGGCTCGACCCGACCTTTCTAATGGCGGATGTCGAGGTCGTTGCGACTTACGAGCTTTATAACATTAACCGGACCAGGCTGGAAAACGTTATCCACCGCATTTTCGGCCCAGCCCGACTTGAGATCGAAATCAAAGACCGGTTTGGCCAGCCCGCAATTCCGCGAGAATGGTTTTTGGTTCCGCTGTTCATCGTGGAGGAAGCGATGGAGCGGATAAGGAGTGGCACGATCACCGGTTACGCATACGACCCGAATACGGCTAGCCTCGCACGGGTTCCAGTCGCTTCTCAGAGCTGATCGCAGGCTGCTGGGCACCGGCCCGAACCACTAGGCTCTATGTGCAACATAAAGGATGTTATGTTTCGGTTTGACCTTGGATGTGAGATGCCTTCGCTCTCGCTAACAAGAAACTTTTGTGTAAGATTCAATGTCTAAGATGCAGCAACAACCAGTTAACTGGCAATTTGTTGTAACTGACAGTTATATGGCATCTAAGCCTAAATCAGCTCTGAGAGAAGAGTTTTAGACCATCTTAGCTTGTACGCGGTCGACAAGACTGATGCGCTTTTCGCGACATCGTTTACAGATGACTAATCTTCAGGAATGTGGTCATGAACGGCTCCGTGGCCGTTACCCGCTCGCACACTACTCACCCGGATAATGACGACGATGAGCCCACCTGACGGCAGTACGACTCTCAGCTTGAACAACACGCCAGCCGCGGAAGATCGGATGCGGGCAGCGTTCGGCCTGCTACCTGGATCTGGCCAGCACAGCCGGCCTCTAGCGCACACACCAGCCCGAAGCGAGGGTCCGGCAGTCTCCGGCTCCACGCGCCGTTTCTCCGAGACGTCCGACAGCTTGCGGGCTCGCATGGCCACTCTGGCCAGCGAACTCAAGACGGAGCGCGGCGAGCGCGTGGCCGCTCAGCAGGCCTTGGACGACGCGCAGCGGACGATCCAGCAGCTGCAGACCAAGCTGGCTCATGCCGAAATGGCCGCAACCGAGGCGCTCCAAATCGAACGCCAGGCCCGCCTATCCGCCGAAGCCAGGCTATTGCACCTCGCGCCCGCCAAGCCTGCCGAACCCGAAACGCCTAAGCTGGCGGAACCCAAGAGACGCGGCCGCCCACCCGGCAAGCCGCGGGTGGCGAAAGAGCCTGAACCGAAGCCGGTCGAGTGGTGGCTGCCGAGCTACAAGGCCAAGCAAGCCAAGCGCACCGGCTCGAAAACCTAGCAATCGGGACACGGGCACATGCCGATACGCGCCGAGCTGCGCTCCCTCTACCCGCCGCACTGGCGCGAGCTGAGCGCCCGGGTGCGTTTCGAGCGCGCGGGAGGGCGCTGCCAAGGCTGTGGCCGGCCGCACCTGACTCAGCTGCGTTGCCTGCCCGACGGCCGCTGGTACGACGAGACGGCCCGGATCTGGCGCAACCGGCGCGGCCGCCCTGCCCCGCCGCCCGACCTGGTCGACGCGACCCGCATGCGCATGACCCGCGTCGTGCTTGCCGCGGCGCATCTGGACAGCGACCCCACCAACAACCGGCTGGCCAATCTGAAAAGCCTCTGCCAGCGCTGTCACATGCTGCACGACCGACCGCACCATCTGCGGCAGCGCTGGATCACCTACCGGCGGCGCTACGCGCTCGGCGACTTGTTCTTGGGTCCATATGTGCCGGGTTACCGGCAAAGCCGGCCGGCCACGACGTGACCACAGGACGGTCGTCGCTCTCTGTGAGCTCAGGGCAGCTTCGCGGCTAACCGTGCGACGCTGACGGGCTCCCACGCCGCGGGCTGGGTCAGCTCCAGCGTCCCGCCCCGGCAGAGCTCCAGGCTGGCGACCAAGGTGCTGGCGACCGCGGCCCGGCACCGTCTCTCCCGGCCCGCCGCGTCGGCGGCGATCGCCGGCAGCAAGGCGGTCATCGCCACCTCACCTTCGCTCCCCTCCATCACCGCCGTGATCCGCGCCATGGCGTCCGGCACACGCCAGAACGGCAGCATGCGCACCTGGTAGGAATCGGCCGCCGCCGGCACGCGCAGCAGGGCCAGGCAGGCGCGTAGCAGGTCGGTCACGTCGCCGCTGCGCTGCCCCGCCGGGGTTTCCCGCCGTCCCCGCGCAAAGACGTCCCGTCCCAGCTGCACACGCCGCTCGAGCCAGTCGGCGGCCGCCCGCATCTCCTCGCGGCCGAGCAGGGCCAGTCGCAGCGCTTCGGCCTCGTCGCGCGCGGCACGGGCT
>CAXTQE010000031.1:0-29807 GCA_964246225.1 uncultured Acidobacteriaceae bacterium
CTTACCCGACAAGGAATTTCGCTACCTTAGGACCGTTATAGTTACGGCCGCCGTTCACCGGGGCTTCAATTCAAAGCTTCGCCTTGCGGCTAACCTCTCCTTTTAACCTTCCGGCACCGGGCAGGAGTCAGCCCCTATACGTCGTTTTTGACTTTGCAGAGACCTGTGTTTTTGTTAAACAGTCGCCGTTCGCGCTTCACTGCGGCCCTCCTTGCGGAGGGCGACCCTTCTCCCGAAGTTACGGGTCTAATTTGCCGAGTTCCTTAACAAGCTTTCACTCGAGCGCCTTTGGATATTCTCCTCGTCTACCTGTGTCGGTTTGTGGTACGGTTCCCAATTCTTCTCCTTAGAGGTTTTTCTTGGCACCATGAAATCAGCTGCTTTCAGCCATTCGGCTTACTGCTTTACACCTCACTGTTGCTCTGACGGATTTGCCTATCAGAACCAGCTTTCGCGTATCGAACCTCATAGCCATAGGAGGTCCAGCTTATCCTTATGCGTCACCCCATCGTGATAACGAAAAATCGGGAGTTCCGGAATATTAACCGGACATCCATCGTCTACGCCTTTCGGCCTCGACTTAGGGACCGACTAACCCTGAGCGGATTAACCTTCCTCAGGAAACCTTAGACTTTCGGCGTGAAGGGTTCTCACCTTCATTATCGCTACTTATGCCGGCAGGGTCTCTTCTCTAATGTCCACGTATCTTCCCAGTTACGCTTCATCCACGAGAGAATGCTCTCCTACCACGTCAATTACTTGACATCCGCAGCTTCGGTATACAGTTTTAGCCCCGTTGTATTGTCGGCACCGGACCCCTTGACCAGTGAGCTATTACGCTTTCTTTAAAGGATGGCTGCTTCTAAGCCAACCTCCTGGCTGTCTGAGGGTTCCGACTTCCTTTCCCACTTAACTGTAATTTTGGGACCTTAGCTGGCGGTCTGGACTGTTTTCCTCTCGACTGTGAAGCTTAGCCCCCACAGTCTGACTGCCGTGCTGGTTGTGATCGGCATTCGAAGTTTGGTTGGATTCAGTAAGCCGGAAAGCCCCCTAGTCCATCCATGTCTCTACCACCGATCCAAATCACACGACGCTAGCCCTAAAGCTATTTCGGAGAGAACGAGCTATCACGGAATTTGATTAGCCTTTCACCCCTACCCTCAGCTCATCCGAGCTTTTTTCAACAAACACCGGTTCGGTCCTCCAATGGGTGTTACCCCATCTTCAACCTGGCCAAGGGTAGATCATCCCGCTTCGCGTCTATTCCTGCCAACTTAACGCCCTATTCAGACTCGCTTTCGCTGCGGCTCGCTCACGCTTAACCTTGCTGACAAGAATAACTAGCCGGCTCATTATGCAATAGGCACGCGGTCAGACATTCCGCTTACGCGGCATAGTCCTCCCACTGCTTGTAGGCACACGGTTTCAGGTACTTTTCACTCCCCTCAATGGGGTGCTTTTCGCCTTTCCCTCACGGTACTGGTTCACTATCGGTCAGAAACGAGTATTTAGCCTTACGGGATGGTCCCCGTGGATTCAAGCAGGGTTTCTCGTGCCCCGCCTTACTCAGGTACCTGCTTCGAGTCTGGACTCATTTCGTCTACGCGTCTGTCACGCTCTTTGGATCCACTTTCCAGAGGATTCGACTATAAGCCAGATTGGTAACTCTACTTTTGCAGGCCCTACAACCCCCGAATTACCTTGATAATGCGGGTTTGGGCTGTTCCGATTTCGCTCGCCACTACTTTCGGAATCGAGGTTTCTTTCTTTTCCTGGAGGTACTGAGATGGTTCACTTCCCTCCGTTCGCTTCATCCTACCTATGTATTCAGTAGGTGATAACCAGGTTTTGCCTGGCTGGGTTTCCCCATTCGGAAATCTCCGGATCAACGCCTGTGTGCGGCTCCCCGAAGCTTATCGCAGCTTGCCACGTCCTTCATCGCCTGTTTCTGCCAAGGCATCCACCGTGCGCCCTTAGTAGCTTGACCATAGAATTTACCCTCGCGCAGCAAAGAACAACCTTTACCGTTTAGAGAGATTCTTGATCTCTGTGTGTGTGTGTATTACGTCCACTTTCGCCGGTACGATATGCCGTCCCTCTTGCGAGTCAAACGGATATCGTACGAATATTCTAAAGACACTCAATAACTGACAGCGCTCCTCCAGAACAAACCTGATTGAGGTGCTGCTCAGCCTTGTAGTTATATTTACCCAATCTATTCAGTTGTCAAAAATCGTCAGAGCTCGTTGCATTTCAGCATCGTCTCATCTTTCGCCCTTAGGCGACTTGAACAATCATGCTCAAGATTCAAGCCCGAAGTCTTTCGGGACTCAACCTTGAACAGGTCATAACTTACCTTCGCGGTCTGGTGGAGCTGAACGGGATCGAACCGTTGACCCCCTGCTTGCAAAGCAGGTGCTCTCCCAACTGAGCTACAGCCCCATAGCCACGAACATACCAGAGCTTGTATCGTTGGTGGGCCTGGGTAGATTCGAACTACCGACCTCACCCTTATCAGGGGTGCGCTCTAACCAACTGAGCTACAGGCCCGGTTTTCAACCCAAACTGCGTGGTTGAACACTTGCTCTGTGATGCACGACATGCTTCCACACGTCGTGCATCTTGAGCTCTCTCGAAAGGTTTCGAGGACACAGTTGAACATGCGAAGCGGCTACGCCGCCCTGACTATCGTGAAGCAATTGCGAAAAAGAGAAGGTTTAGTTCAGGCTCATGTAGAGCCACCGGAGCGGCACTACATGGTACTCGGCAACATCACTATCAAGCTCCAAGGGATCGTGAAATCCAATTGCTCGCATTCGCGAGACGCTGAAGTGTGCCGAGACGTTCTCTCTTAGAAAGGAGGTGATCCAGCCGCAGGTTCTCCTACGGCTACCTTGTTACGACTTCACCCCAATCATGAATTACACCTTGGGCAGCTGCTCCTCTTGCGAGTTAGCGCACCGACTTCTAGTGCAACCCACTTTCGTGATGTGACGGGCGGTGTGTACAAGGCCCGGGAACGTATTCACCGTGGCATGCTGATCCACGATTACTAGCGATTCCAGCTTCATGGAGTCGAGTTGCAGACTCCAATCCGAACTGAGGCCGGCTTTTTCCGATTAGCTCCCCCTCGCGGGTTTGCAGCGGTTTGTACCGGCCATTGTAGCACGTGTGTAGCCCTGGACATAAAGGCCATGAGGACTTGACGTCATCCCCACCTTCCTCCCCGTTATCCGAGGCGGTTTCGTCAGAGTGCTCAACTAAATGGTAGCAACTGAAGATAAGGGTTGCGCTCGTTGCGGGACTTAACCCAACATCTCACGACACGAGCTGACGACAGCCATGCAGCACCTGTGCAGCAGGTCCCTTGCGGGAAATATCGATCTCTCGATACGGCCTCCCCATGTCAAGCCCTGGTAAGGTTCTGCGCGTTGCTTCGAATTAAACCACATGCTCCACCGCTTGTGCGGGCCCCCGTCAATTCCTTTGAGTTTCAGTCTTGCGACCGTACTCCCCAGGCGGATTGCTTATCGCGTTAGCTTCGGCACGGCAGGATTGGGTACCTGCCACACCAAGCAATCATCGTTTAGGGCTAGGACTACCAGGGTATCTAATCCTGTTTGCTCCCCTAGCTTTCGTGCATCAGCGTCAGTTAATGTCCAGTGAGCCGCTTTCGCCACAGGTGTTCCTTCCGATATCTACGCATTTCACCGCTACACCGGAAATTCCACTCACCTCTCCATCACTCAAGCCCGGTAGTTTCTCATGCAGACTATGGGTTGAGCCCATAGATTTCACATAAGACTTGCCAAACCGCCTACGCACCCTTTACGCCCAATAAATCCGAACAACGCTTGCCCCCCTCGTATTACCGCGGCTGCTGGCACGAAGTTAGCCGGGGCTTCTTCTATGGGTACCGTCATTATCTTCCCCATCGAAAGGAGTTTACGTACCGAGATACTTCATCCTCCACGCGGCGTTGCTGCGTCAGGGTTTCCCCCATTGCGCAAAATTCCCCACTGCTGCCTCCCGTAGGAGTCTGGACCGTGTTTCAGTTCCAGTGTGTCCGTGCGCCCTCTCAGGCCGGATACAGATCATCGTCTTGGTGGGCCATTACCCCGCCAACTAACTAATCTGCCGCGAACTCCTCCCCAAGCGCATTGCTGCTTTGACTCGTAAGTGTTATGCGGTATTAGCCCAGATTTCTCTAGGTTATTCCCCACTCGAGGGTAGATGATTCACGTGTTACTCACCCGTACGCCACTATACTCAGGGCCGAAGCCCCTTTCTCGTTCGACTTGCATGTGTTAGGCACGCCGCCAGCGTTGATTCTGAGCCAGGATCAAACTCTCGTTTAATCTTGGTTTGCATGCCGTCCAGCGACAGGGGTCGGGACGGTTATCATGCGCCCCCGAGCTCGAAAGCTCCGGAGGTTTATAACTAGTGAGAATGACTAAACCAAAGTTCGTCAATCATTCCACGACTGGCATGTTCAACTATGTTGTCAAAGATCCTGACTCATCTCGCCTTGGCGGTGAGTTTTGGATCAAGGACCAGACGGGATAAACCCAATCTTGTGTCCTCGAACTTGTATGTGCTTGGCTTGCTCAGGACTGCTTGAGCTTTTAGCCTTGGTCACCAGTTTCGCGCTACAGCCTTGCGCGTCTCACTGCGACTTTCTGATAGTATCTTAGGCTGAACCTCTTGTCAACCGCGCGGCTTGTTTCATCAAGTTTGCGGAGTGACTATCAGTCTCAGAGACACTGCAGAACACATTTGTCTAACAACCAGACGGCATAAGCCGCGGAGCGCTAAGCTCCTAATCCATCAGCCAAAAGGCTGATGACGTGTTGCACTGAGCAGGATGATCCGCTCAACTTGCAGTAGCTTGGGTTTGATCCGGTTGCCCAACTTACCAGGCTTTGTGAACCGTTATCTCACTCTTGGACTGCGCTCCGACGTTCCTTCGTTTGCCCATACTATTTATAACATTTGGGCTAAAGGTGCGAAGCATGTGTACAGCTGTCTTCAGGTTTTACGTATCTTCCGGGTACTTGCAAGGATTGACTTGCTACACGCTTCCGGCATATCCGCATTCCGCTCGACTTGTTTGAAGTTACCAGTGATGCGCAGATCATGCAAGGGAGCTGTGTGGAAAAGTCTGGATTCTCGACAGACTAGTAGGTTGTACGCCGACGTATCACCGGCTGCGATCCAGAAACGCAGAAAACGAATTCCTTCCGCTCGCAATCCGCTAATCTGGCCAGGATGGCGGGACACACTGTCCCGGGGGGAGAGGGCGTGGAGCCTGAAGAGATCAACGAGTTCTCAAAGCAGCTGCAGGAGGCAAACGAAGGGGGCGAGTCGCTGAAAAGTATCTCGCTGGCCATCTCGGTTCTAGCTGTGTTGGTTGCGCTTGTGACCGTGCTTGGGCATCGCAGCCACACCGAGGCGGTGCTAGCGCAATCGCGCGCGGGAGACCAGTGGAATGAGTACCAAGCCAGGAAGATTCGGTTTGACCAGGTCTCCATCGCCCTGGACCTGCTCTCGCTCCAACCCTCTTCAAACAGTGCCGCTAGCGAGGCGAAGGCCACGGAATACAGGTCTCACCAAGATAGATGGAACAAAGAACTGCAGGAAGAACAGGACAAAGCACGGGAGTTCGAGGCAGATGTGAGGCATGCCGAGAAGTTTGCAGGGCGCTATGACTTGGGCGAGGCGATGCTGCAGATCGGCGTCGTCCTTTGTTCCATCACCTTATTTACCCGCCGAAAGATGTACTTCTACCTGGGCCTTGCGATTGGTGCGACAGGCTTCTTTTCGCCGCGTCCGTGGTAACGATCCGCTGATGGCGTGAACCACACGTTGCTGGACAAATCACAGCAACGTCCTGACGAAGCGATCTGCCAGCTCGGGTCCGTTTTCACTGCTTCCGCTTGGCGATTACGGCAGGCGCGAGAACACTCCAAGGTCTGTCAACCCATTGACAAAGTACTGAACTGCCAAGGACACCAGAAGCAGCCCCATGATCCGTACCAGAATGCGGATTCCCGTCTCCCCAAGCACCGACGCAACCCGATCCGAGTTGCCCAACACCAGGTAACACGTGAGTGCGGTAATCCCGATGGCGGCGAGGATAGCCGCGATGAGCGACCATTGTCCCTGGGCTTGTCCGACCAGAACCATGACACTGGTGATGGAGCCGGGGCCCGCCAGCATCGGGATGCCCAGCGGCACAATGCCGGCGTCCTCCTTTGAAGCAGCCGCTTCTGCGTCGGGCTCGGTCTCCTGCGTTGGAGACCTCCGGGCATTGAGCATGTCCAACCCGATCAGCAGCAAAATGATGCCGCCGGCGATCTCAAACGCCGGAAGCGTAATTCCGAAGACGCGAAAGATGAGCTGGCCGGCAAGCGCGAAGGCAGTCAGCAGTACAAAGGCGGTCAGACTCGCCTTTCTTGCTATCAGCCTGCGCCGGGATTTGTCGATCCCCGCCGTAACTGCAAGAAACGTCGGAAGCGCGGCGAATGGGTCGACCAGGAAGAAGATGGAGCTGAAAGCCAGCACAGAGAAGCGCACCATCGTTGAGCTTTCCAGCCGGGCCAACGAGACCTGGCGCGGCACGTCCGAGATCCCAAGGTGCAACAGAGCGGCAATCTGGAGAGTGACTGCTGGATGGGTCACACAACATTGTCCCACGTAGGCCGAACTCCTCCTGACCGTCGTGGCTATAATCGAGGGCAACCAAGGAGTCGAAGCATGCCCTTACAGACGACGCAGTATATCTGGCACAACGGACAGATGGTCCCGTGGGAGAGCGCCAACATCCATGTCATGTCGCACGTAGTCCACTATGGATCGTCCGTGTTTGAGGGAATTCGTTGTTATACGCAGAGCGGCTCCGGTCCGGAAGTCGCAGGAGCAGGCATCTTTCGCCTGCCGGAACACATGCAGCGCCTTCGCGACTCCGGCCACATCTACCGCATGCCCTTGGGATTTACGACAGAGGAGCTTACCCAAGCCGTGATCGACATCGTCGAGGCCAACGGCGTGACTCCCTGTTACATCCGGCCGATCGCCTTCCGCGGATACGGGGAGATTGGTGTCAACCCGCTTTCTTCTCCGGTCGAGGTGTATATCGCTAACTTTGCCTGGGGCAAGTACGTTCCCGGCAATGACGGTGCGAACGTGTGTGTCTCGAGCTGGAACCGGCATGCGCCCAACACCATGCCAACGATGTCCAAGGCGGGCGGCAATTACCTCAATTCGCAACTGATCCGCATGGAGGCGGCTATCAATGGGTACGACGAGGGCATTGCGCTGGACGTGAACGGACTGATCTCCGAAGGTTCCGGGGAAAATCTCTTTCTCGTGCGTGGCGGTGTGATCTATACGACCCCGCTCGCGAGCGCCGTACTCAACGGCATCACACGTAACTCCATTCTGACTTTAGCGAAAGATCTTGGCATCCCTGTGGTTGAGCAGTCCCTGCCCCGCGAAATGCTCTACATCTCAGATGAGTGCTTCTTTACGGGGACTGCGGCGGAAGTGACGCATCTGCGATCGGTTGACAGAATTCTGGTTGGGGACGGGACCATGGGACCCGTTACCAAGGCGCTTCACGATGAATTCTTCGGGATTGTGAACGGATCAAGACCCGATCGGCATCATTGGCTGACCCCGGTGAAGGTGGCACTACGAGAGCCGGAGCTAACGGCGAAGTAAAACAATTGCGGAGAAGAGGAACGCGCGTAGGCGTTGTGCCTGCGCGCACCTCGTGTCGCTTTGGAGCGGTCTATTCGTTTAGGCAACAAGATCTGTTGCACAGCTTGCAATCGGAAAGCTTGCGCAGGCCAGGGTTACCTCTCGGTAGCTGACAACTCAAGCCCCAGTTTAGGTTTCTGCGGACGACACTTGTCGACAGCGATCGGGTCGGTTGTCAACTCACCTCTTGCGTCGTGTTGAATCTCCCATCCGGGGAGCAACTGTGATCCTGTGATCAGACGAACTCCGTCACGGAAGGTCAAGTAGGTCCAGGCCCACTGCCGAAAAACAGCAAATCTGTTGCGGAACCCGATCAGAAAGAAGATGTGAACCATCAGCCATGCAAGCCAGGCGGGGAAGCCGCTCCAATGCGCCTTGAACGGCCATTCAATCTTCGCAACAGCGGCGGCGCGCCCGATGGTTGCCATGTCGCCTTTGTCGAAGTAGCGAAATCCCTTTGAACTAAGTTTTCCGCTGATCGCCTCCCCAATTCGCTTGGCTGCGTAGTCCCCCATCTGCATGGCAGGTTGAGCGACCCCGGGTACCTGCTTCCCATTCTGTTCAAAATGTGCAAGGTCGCCGCAGACAAAGACGTTTGGCATCCCTTTCGGGTTCAGATAGGAATCGACCATGACACAACCGCGCTTGTCTGTCTCTGCGCCTAACATTTTACCTAACGGCGAGGCTTGTACACCCGCTCCCCACAACGTGCAAACTGAATCTATGCGCTCCTCGCCGATCATCACATGACCCGGCTGAACATCCGTGACATGAGAGCCTGTACGTATCTTGACCCCAAGTTTCTCAAGTTGCTTTCGAGCACTCTCCTGAAGGTCTTCCGGGTAGGCTGCCAGAATCTTGGGCGAACCTTCAAGGATAAGAACCTGAGCTGAAGAGGGATCGATACGGCGAAAGTCCTTCGTCATGTAAAGGCGAGCGATATCCGAAATTGCGCCTGCCAGCTCCACTCCGGTTGGACCTCCGCCGATAATGACAAAATTGAGAGCCGGATGCGTGCCGGATTCCAGCATTTGCCGTTCTGCAAGCTCAAAGGACAGCAAAACCCGCCGGCGGATCTCGGTGGCATCTTCAATCGTCTTGAGTCCAGGAGCGACTGCGGCCCACTCGTCTTTTCCAAAGTACGAATGGGTAGAACCAGTCGCCACTACGAGATAGTCATACTCGAGTTGCGCTCCGGATTTTAGGCGAACCCGGCACAACGACACATCGAAACCGACCACCTCGTCCATCAACACTTCAATATTTTTGTGTTCGCGGAGGAGCGATCGAATCGGTTGAGCGATGTCGCCGGGTGAAAGGACCGCAAGCGCAACTTGATACAGCAGAGGCTGAAAAAGATAGTAGTTGCGCCGATCTACCAGTGTCACATCCACAGGCAGATGCGCAAGTCCTTGGGCGGCATGAATGCCGCCGAAACCGCCTCCAATCACCACCACCCGTTGCCGCACGCTCTTGGATTGCTGCCGATCCGTGGTGTTTGTTGCTCTTTGCATCCCGTTCTCCAGCTGATGTGTCTTTGTTCATCTCTTAAGATGCGCGGCAGTTCCGCAGGATCGGGATTTCTGCCTATGGATTGGACGAGACCACAGCAGTAGCAAAGCCCTGTGTTCCGGACGAAATAGCTAGCTCCGTCTGGGTCGGAACGCCAGACACCGACAAGGGAGTAATGATCACTGTTCCATCAAGAGAGGAGACGATGGTGTTGATTTGCGAGTTCAATACGGGAGCCGCAGGACAGCGGCCATGAGTGGGACAAGCCTGGTTCAACGCGGTAACGGTTTGACTTACCGTTACAGGAGCAGAGCCAATCGGGTGGCCGGAGGAATCGGTTACAACGATCGTTATCGGGAGGAGGCCTGCTCCGTTCTGCGCAGATTGAGCACCTCCGCTTACAATTCGAACCACTAAGTTATGGCTGGATGCCCCTGTGGCCGTGAAGCTTTGGCAGATGCTGGCCCGGCCGCATACCGTTGCGGTCGACGACGCACCGGCAGCGAGCGGGCCAGCTGAAGCCCACATGGAGCTCGTACCGTTAGCTCCGGTGACACTACTGGCCGTCGCAGGGGCTAGGCCCACTGTTCCACTCCACTGGAGAGTCTCTGAACCTGCAGCGTTGCCGTCGAGCGTCGCTGTCGCGTTCAGCGTAAGGCTAACCGTTGCCCCTTCAGCGATCCAAGTCTGGGCCGGGGTAGCAGTGAGAGAGAACTGATTGGCTAATACCTGGAAAGTAAGCGTCGTGGCCTGGGCACCTGTCCCCGAAGCCGGCGTCGCGGTGAACGTCACCTCGCCGACAGCCGTTCCCTGAACGAAGGTTGAAATCGTTCCATCCACTCCTGTGTTGAGCGTGCAGGACGCTCCATTGCAGGCAGCAAAGCTTACCGCTCCCGCTCCGCTGCTTGATAAAACAATAGAAGATCCGGCCACCGGAGTGATGCCGTCCGCGAGCGTCAGCCGAAAGGTAAGAGCCGAACTGGCCGAAGTTCCGGTATAGACGCTGGCGCCAGGTGTACTCGTAACCGCAAGCACATCCTGCGGCTGTCTTGCGGTGAAGCTGGTCATTTGCGTGATTGCCAAGAAAATCGAACCACTCAGCGTGACCGTGCCGGCGGTAAGAGGGGTCACCAGAGAAGACACATCACCCAGAGAGTCGGTCCGCAGCGTGCAAGTGGAAGCTCCGCCACAAGCTGCGAAAGAAGCAGAGCCACTGGTCACGGCAATGGTTACGTTCTGATTTGGAACAGGCGTGGAACCATCCGGAAGCAGAACCTGCAGAAGGAACGGGATGCTGGCAGGCGTTCCGGAGTACGCTCCCGACGCAGGAGCACTCACAATCCGTAGAAGATCCGGAGCTGTTACAGCGACAAACGTGGCGCTCTGAGTCGCTGGAACGGAGGCCCCGGACTCAACGGCAAAAAGCGTGATGGTACCGGGAGCAAGCGGCGTCACCACAGTCGAGGCAACTCCGAATGCGTCGGTCTGCACCGTGCAGCTTGTACTTCCGGCACAAGCCATGAAAGCAGCAGAGCCAGCGGAAAGAGAAAGCGTAATGGCTTTGTTTTGTATGGGCGTTACCCCGTCCGCGAGCAGCAGCTGCACGGCAAACGGTGCAGTTGCTGCCACACCAACCAGGCTGTTGGTTGCGGGAGCACTGATTAGGTGCAACACGTTCGTCAAAGACGCGACCGTGAAGGTGGCACGCTGATTCGCGGAGGAACTTCCGCCGGTTTCAGAGGCAAGCAGCGTCACGCTTCCCGACGTAAGTGGAGTAACAAGAGTGGTGACTGTTCCGGAAGCGTCAGTCTGGACAGTGCAGGTCGCGGCCCCGGAACATATCGCAAAGGACGCTGACCCACTCAAGACAGAGAGCGTCACGTTCGCGTTGGCAGCCACTGCGCCCGAACCAAGCAGGACCTGCACACTGAAGGGCGTGCTCTCCGGAGATCCCGCATACCCGCCCGAGGAAGGCGAACTGACTAAGCGCATCGTATCCGGCAGGGCAGAGACCGTGAAGGTGGCGCTCTGAGACACGGCAGGAGTCGCACCCACCTCCGTCGCCAACAAAATCACTGTTCCTGACGCCATTGGCGTCACCAGTGTTGAAACTCTCCCGTAGGCATCCGTCGGCACGGTACAGCTTGTGCCTGCGCCGCATGCTCCGAAACCAGCAGACCCGCTTGCTACAGAGAGAAAAATGCTCCTGCCTGCAAGTGCAGTCAAGCCATCCGACTGGAAAAGCTGGATGGCAAACGGTAAGGACTCAGTCACGCCAGGCGAGCCTCCCGAGCTGGGCGCTCCTATCAGGTGCAGAACATCGGACGGTACAGAGGCAGTAAAGGTGCCCGTCTGTGAGACCGCCGGAGTCGCACCCACTTCGGCCACAACGAGCGTGATGCTCCCTGCCGCAAGCGGAGTAACCAGCGTGGAGATACGCCCGGACGCGTCGGTTTGTAGCGTGCAGCTCGAGGTTCCTCCACAGGCTGCGAAAGAAGCGGACCCGTTCGAAAGCGAGAGAGACACACTGCGGCTTGGTGCGGCATTGCCTCCCAGAAGCAACTGCGCCGCAAACGGAGTTCCCGCGGGTACCCCGACGAGACTGCCCGAACCCGGCACGCTGATGAGTTGAAACTGATCCGGCGCGGGCAGCGCAGAGAACGTGGCACTCTGGCTTGCTGGTGAAGTTGCCCCGGCTTCCACGGCTGATACGGTGATTGATCCAGCGGCTAACGGCGTGACCGCAGTCGAAACTGTTCCCGTGGCATCTGTCTGCACGATACAGGTGGAGCTTCCGCTACAAGCAGCAAAGGTCGCAGAGCCGCTGTCCACCGAGAGAGTCACAGCTTTGTTCGCCGCAAAGGAGACGCCATCGCCGAAAAAGAGTTGCACATTGAAAGGGATCGCCGCCGGAGACAAAGCGTAGCTTCCAGAGGTCGGTGCCGTGACCAGGTGCATGATGTCCGGGGCAGCGGAGGAGGTGAACGTCATCGTTTGCGAAAGACCGTCGGCCGCCGCTTGCACGGAAACAAGACCCGCATCCGTGACCATGCCCCAGACGTTCACCACACCGGTCGCATCGGTAACTCCCGTGCACGTCGCGTATCGACAGCTAATCAAGGCGAACGGGCCGCCCACTACGGTGTAAGTAATATCGCGCCAGGCCAAAGGCGTACTGCCATCCGGCCCGATCAGTTGTACGGTGAACATCTCGATGTCTCCGACGTTCTCGCCCGTTGCAGCCGGTTGATTGATCACGCGCATCGTCTCCGGCAGTCCGACCGAAGTGAAGCTGGCAGTCGTAGAAACAGACGGGTAGGCACCGCTCAGCGTGATGATTCCGGCCACAATTGGCGTCACCAACGTCGAAACCGTTCCGTTACCATCGGTGGTTAAAACGCAGCTGCCACCGTTGCAGACTGTCAGAACGGCTGCATCCGGCGGAACCGCAAGAACCATCTGCACTCCCGCAACCGGACTACCATCCTGGAGCAATTGCGTTGTAAAAGGCGTAGCCACCGTGACACCCACGGGAAAACTGCCGGATGGTGCGCTTAGAACGTTCAACTGCAAGGTGTGCTGAATCACAGTGAAGCTGGCCAACTGTGTGAGCGTGCCATAGCTCGCCTGCACCGTCGCGGCGCCCAGTTGATGGGAAGTCAGACTGATCGTCGCCAGACCGCTTCCATCCGTCGCGAGGCTGCAACTGGAGGTGCCGCATTGATCGATCGTAGTTCCTGCCGAGGTGGTAAATGTCACGGACTCAAGCGGATCCGGGGAGCCATCCCCGTGCAAAAGCTGCACCTGGAACTGCCCGGCAGACTCATTGATGAACGCTGTGGCTCTGGGCAGCGCACGGGTTTGCATCGTGTCCGTATTGGCCACGGCCGTAAATGACACCTGCTGATGGCGGTCGCCGCTTGCGGCCTGCAGCGTAACCGGGCCAGAAGCGGTCGGCGTTACGAAGATAAACGCGGTTGCCGAGGAGTCCGCAATGACGGTACAGGTAGAGGTAAAGCATCCGCTGAAGGTCACCGATCCGATGGGCGCGCTAAAGGTGACCGGCGCTCCTGGGATCAGATTGCCTTGCGCATTGAAGACTCGAACAAAGAAGTAGGGCTGAGCCATCACACCCACCGGCAAGTTACCGGACGGCGCGGCAAACACAAGGATTGATCCGGCCTGCGCTGTCGCGCTGAAAGTTGTTGATTGGCTCAGCGTGGCGTCCGCGGCCAGCAAAGTCACCGAGCCAGCCTGAAGAGGCGTGACTTTTGTGGCGGCTCTACCGGTTGAGTCGGTAAGAACGGTGCATGAAGTGCTTCCCGCCGAGCAAGCTCCCAACCCTGCCGATCCAGACGCCGCTGAGAAGGTCACAGGATCCCCCGTCACCGGGGTTACGCCATCCGCCGAGACTACCTGCACCGCAAAAGGAACGGTCATCACGTCGTCCACATAGCCGGAACCCACGGGAGCAGACACGACCCGCATGCTGTTCGGCAGCGCTCCGGCATGGTACGTCAAGACGCCGAACATCGTTGTGGAGGCTTCCGTGCCAAGGTCCGTCACCGTGATGTCCACCGGGGTGCCGTCGGTCGCATGCGCAGAAGACATGGTTGGGGCTGTCAAAATGATTGTGTTGGCGGTGTAGCTGATCACAGTTGCGGTCACGCCATTTACAGTGACGGCATTGCCGGAACGGAATCCAAATCCCGAAAGGGTGAGCGTCGCACCGGAAGTCGCAATGGTGGACGGAGACACCGTATCCGCGTAAAACAAGCGTGCCTGATAGTTGAAGTCTGGCCGGCCATCTCCGCGCTCGTCGGCAATACCAAACGAAAGAGTGTTTAGCTGCCCGGTTTGTCCGTGAATCGAGGTTGTTGCGAGCGTGAGCGAATTGAAGGCCGCTGGCGTCACTCCCAGCGACGGCACGGCGCCTGGTGCGTCCGTCGGCGCAAACAATCCAATCACCGGCATCGCCTTGGTTAGGGTCGCAGCTCCCTGTTCATCAAGCGCTGTGACCTCCATCGTAAAAGTCCGGTTCGGGTGCACATTCACGGTTCCGTAGGACGCATGGCCGTAGCCACAAAGAAGCCCGGTCCACCACCCGGTAGCAGCCACTTCCGCCGGAGTGGAGGCGGTCCCATCTGCTCCATTGCCACATGCTCCGGCGGCGTCCACGATGGCGAACCCCTGGGATTGCACGGTTCCTGGGCTATCCACAAAGGTGCCCACAGGCTGAGGCGCGGAGCCGGATGGATTGACGGTGCCCAGGGTATAGGGGCCGAGGCTGTAAGTTCCTGAATAGAGTGGGTTGACGGCTTCCGTAGAGAAGTACATGTTCTGCCAGGGTGTGTCCCCAACCGTTTCAATTGGAATGTAAGCGATGGAGTAAAAACCGGCGAGAGTCGCGTCTGTACTGCCCAGGCTGCCCAGAGCCGTCGTATCGGCCGCGACAAATGGCGACCGTGCCGCCCGGCGGAACGTCGCTCCGGTTACGGCTGAATTCTCAAACCAGGTGTCCGCCGGCTCGTTTGCTGCGGCGCGGCGAATCAGTATATTCACACCTTCCATTCCTTCTCCGGTAGGGAAAGTGACGGTTCCCTCTGCTCCGAGCGCAGCCGCCAGACTGGGCTGTTTGCCGGCGACCGTGTTGCTGTTGGAGACGGGATACAGAGTGACCAGGCCAGAAATGTCATCCGGCCGCAACTGGAACGGATTCGGAAGACACTGGTAGGCATAGGGCCCGCAAAGAATGTCGATCGGGTGCATAATCGGCCAGTTCAGCGCCTGGTTGTAGGTCGGGGTGGGGGTGCCCGTAAAGACGTTGTCGTTGGTCTGAGACCAGGCCAAACCCAGCACACGGCCGAAGACACGCTCCAGCTTGTACTGCATCTCCAGTTGGGCGCTCGGTGCGGATGCGGTGCAGAGCCCGTTCAGGATAATGATGGCGTGTGTAATGTAGCCTGCAGGATCGAAGCCGTCGACAGATTCAGTCACCGCATTCTGCCGACAGCTTGAGGGCTGACTTGCTCCGACCCCGAGCAGTGTATCGGTCACGGAGCCGTCCGTGTCATAGATGACGGCGACCGGAATAGCCGAAGAGTTGCTCGCCATTACGTCGGACGGAAAGACAACGCCGTTCGTTCCAAGATAGGTGTTCTGGCTGGATACGTGCTCGGCAAGAGAACCTCCGCGCGAGAGTGTGATGTTGGCGACGGGCACGTTCCATGAAGAAGCCGCCGCGGCGACCAGGGCGTTTGCGGCGGAGTTGGTTACTGACGTGCTCAGGTCGCCCGGATCGGTGTAATAGGTGAGGCTCGGTTGTTTCCATCCGATGGGCTGTCCTGCGGGTGCGGTGAAGAAGGGTGGTCCAGTCACGTACCGCGGTCCGCTTGCAAACGACCCCGCAGACACCATGCAAAGACAGAACAGGTGCAAGCAGCGACGGATGGCGGGGATCAAGCTAGGGCCGTGCATCGCTGCCTTCACTCCCGATGACAGCGAGAACGCTGCGCAGACTGGCCGCGGAAACGGGCGAGAGAGGCGCCACCGGACCCGACCACGTACGTGTTTTCGAGCTTACGGAGCTCAGCGGATTCGGCGTTGCCGGCATTCCAGAGGTGCGCACAACGTGAGTATGAAGCCAGCGCAGGTCGACGGTGAATCCCGCAGACGGGGTATCCGCAGGTACCCTTCCGGAGGCATCCACAATCGGCTGCTGTGCGTTAGCTACCAACGGAACGATGCCGTCACTCACGTCCACGGGAGCGCTGAGCCCGGCCGACCCGCGGGCCGTCAGGAACATCAGGACATGCTGACCGACACGGTACCGGTTCGGGTGCGAGCTCCACAATCCAGCCCATTCGCGCAGAACATAGTCGCCATGCTGAGGCGCATTCCGGACAGGAGTCTCTACTTGAAACCGGATGTCCACCGTACCGGCAGAAGAAGTTACGGCGAGCACCTGGCCCGCGAAGATGACCGTCGCACGGGAAGCCAGGTCCACCAGCACCGCCGACGTGTCCGCAGGCAAACCAGTGTTCGCCGAAGCCGAGGCGTCCAGCTGAATTCTTGTTTCAGTCTTGCCCGAAGGGGAAAAGCTTTGCCCTGCAGCGATAGCTGTGAATGCCGGCGAGAGGCCGAGCAGAGCGACAATCCAAAGGCAGAGAGAATAGAGAGAGCGTTCGCTGAATCGCATAGACCGGGGTAACTCCTTCGCTTTCTCTTCTCTTCGGCAAGAAAGAGGGCGACCCGGCGGAATGTCTCAAAACGCTACACTTTGCTAGATCTCAGGGTAAAAGTCGAAGAAGGCATCCAGGCTGAGTCGAAGCTGCGCCTCGATCTGCTCGCGCGAACCCTCAAGGACGTGCATCGTGACGTGCGCCTCGTTGCCGTTCTTTAGCTGTACCGGAGCCTCACCCACACTCGCCAGTTCGTCAGCTGGAAGGAGTCTCATGCCATAAACCATCACCAGATTTGCCATGGGACCATTGTTTCACCCTCGGCTCGAACAGCCTGTACGCCTGTACGCATTACACTTGAGACTGCTATGACTTCTGACGGCACCACCTCTATCGAAACACGGGACCTAGTGATTCTCGGCTCCGGCTGCTCCGGGCTTACGGCGGCCATCTATGCGGCGCGCTCTAACCTGAAGCCGCTCGTGCTCGAGGGCCACGAGCCTGGCGGGCAGCTCTCCATCACCACTCTGGTGGAAAACTTTCCCGGTTGGCCGGAGGGCATCCAGGGTCCGGAACTAATTGAAAACATGAAGAAACAGGCAACCCGCTTCGGTGCGGAGTTGCGCATGGCGCACCTCAACTCGGTCGATCTTTCGGTGTCTCCGTTCCGCCTGACGATCGGTAAGGAGACCGTTCATGCCCGGACACTGATCATCGCGAGCGGAGCCAGTGCGCGGTGGCTGAACCTGCCTTCGGAGCAGGCCTTGATCGGCCACGGCGTCAGCTCCTGCGCAACCTGCGACGGCTTCTTTGCCTCCGGCAAGGAGATCGCCGTGATCGGCGGAGGCGATAGCGCCATGGAGGAGGCACTCTTCCTCACCCGATTCGCCTCCAAGGTCACGCTGATCAACCGCACCGATCGGTTTCGCGCCTCGCCCATCATGCTGGAGCGCGCCAAGGCCCACAGCTCGATCGAGCTCCTGACCAGTACCGTAGTAGAGGAGGTGCTCGGCGTCGAAGAAAAGGACGTCAAGGGACTCCGCATCCGGAACACGGTTGAAAATCGCGAGTCGATCCTGCCGGTGTCCTTTATGTTCCTCGGCATCGGGCATATTCCAAATGCGCAGGCATTCAGCGGCATGGTAGATCTGGACGAGGACGGGTACATCCTCGCACAGGACGATGTCCACTGCACGCTGAATGGCAGCGTCATTCCTGGCCTTTATGCTTGCGGAGACATCAAGGATCGCAAGTACAGGCAGGCAATTACGGCCGCCGGCAGCGGATGCATGGCCGCACTCGAGGTCGAACGCTTCCTCGAAGCGCAGGGACGCTAGCCCGCGATGTCGATTGCTGCCAATCTCGATCGTGTCCGATCGGAGATAGCGGAGGCGTGTGCCCGGGCAGGCAGAAGTTCTGCCGAGGTCGCGCTGATGGCTGTAAGCAAAGTGCATCCCGTGGCGGCCCTGCTTGAAGCCTACGAAGCGGGACAGCGGCTTTTTGGGGAAAATCGCGTGCAGGAGTGGCAGGCCAAAGCCGAGACGGCCGGGTCACTCCCCGAGCTGGACATGCACTTGATCGGACCGCTGCAGTCCAACAAGACGGCCAGGGCGGCAGAGTTGTTTGCTTCGGTCGATACGGTCGACTCCTTGAAGATCGCCGCTCGGCTGAATGACGCGGCGCTTGCGCTAGGCAGGAAGCTGCCGGTGTTTCTCGAGGTAAAACTTTCGCCGGAGGAGAGCAAGCATGGACTGGCCCCGGAAGAGTTGCCTCAGCTGCTGGCGGAGCTTGCCTCGCTAGAAGGACTGGTTCCAGTGGGCCTGATGACGGTACCGCCTTGGCCTGCGGAGGTCGCGCATGCCGGTGCGGAGGCGCGTCCTTATTTCCAGACTCTTCGACGGCTGCGCGATGAGTCGCTGGTGAACTGCCCCACCGTTAGCGGTCTTTCGATGGGAATGTCCAATGATTTTGCGGCGGCGATCGAGGAGGGTTCCACGTGCGTACGCGTAGGCACAGCCATCTTCGGATCGCGGCCGGTTCAGCAACCCTGAAGAATTCTGGAAACTACCAGCGAACAATCGGCAGCAGGCTGGAGAAGTCATCGGTCCAAGGGAAGACCCCCGGGCGCGAGGGGATTTCGGTCGCAAACGGCGCGATCGCAGGCTGATCGAAGAAGGCCGGGTCGGCCGTGACGAGGACCCAGGAGGCG
This sequence comes from uncultured Acidobacteriaceae bacterium, assembly GCA_964246225.1. GTDB lineage: Bacteria > Acidobacteriota > Terriglobia > Terriglobales > Acidobacteriaceae > Edaphobacter. The sequence continues at coordinate 18,664 of CAXTQE010000031.1, forward strand.
CGAAACTCGCCGGTCGACTCATGGGCGGGGGTGGAAAGATTGCGTGCGGAGAGTCCGGCGGCGCTGGCGAGTTGGGCGATCTCGGGAGCCAAATCGACGTATTGGTTTGAAATATGGAAGGCGAGGATTCCTCCGGGAGCGAGGTGGCGGCGGTAAAGCGACATTGCCTGGGTGGTAAGCAGGTGGAGGGGGATGGCGTCGCCGGAGAAGGCGTCTACCGCCAGAACGTCGAAGTGCTGCGAAGGTTCGCTGCGGAGGGAGGCGCGGGCGTCGCCCTCAATAAAGGTCAGAGATGCTGGCGAGTCGCGGAGATAAGTGAAGAGGTTCTTGGCGATGGGGAGTACGGCGGGGTTGATCTCGTAGAAACGAATGCGGTCTCCGGCGCGGCCAAAGGCGGCGAGGGTGCCGACGCCAAGTCCGACCACGCCAAGAGTGCGCGGGCGGGTGGAACAACAGTGCTCGAGCGCAAGACCGATGCCGGAGTCCGGCGCGTAGTAGGTCGTTGGCCGGCGGGAGAGCTCGGGAGTGAAGATCTGGGTGCCGTGCTGGATGGTGCCGTTGAGGAGCTCGCGCATGGGAGCGCCAGCACTGGTGACGCTGGATTTAACCCGGAGGGAGCCGTAGAAGTTCCGGGTTTCGAGCAGGGCGGAGTGGGTGAACGCTCGATGCAGGCCCAGGCAGAGAAGGAACATCAGGCCCGTGCCGGTGGTCCAGACGAGCCGTTGCGCGAAGCCATCGCGCCAGGTGAGAACGAGCACAAGGGCGGCGGTGACCAGGAAGGAGAGCACCAAATCATAGTTGGCATTGAAGAAGAGCGGTGCGGCGATGGCAATGAGGAAGGCTCCGACCGCTCCTCCGGAGGCGATGAGGAGATAAAAGAGGGTGGTTTCGCGTGGATTGCCAGGTCGCAGTACGAAAGTTTCCCCATGCAGGAGCAAACACGCAAGAAAAAGCTCAAGTAAGAAGAAGACTATGCCGATAGAGACAGGGAGGGAGACGTCAGTCTTGGAGAGCAGATAGGCAAGGCTGGCGAGCATGACGATGAGGAGGCGGCCAAGCAGACCGCGATGGACGAGGCGCGGGGTTTCAAAGGCAAGGATAAAGCTGAGGAGGTAAACCGCAAGCGGAAGAATCCAAAGTAGGGGAATGGCCGCCACGTTACTGGTGAGGTGGCCCGTGACGGCACTGAGCTGCATGGAGGCGGCCAGCGGCAGGAGAAACCAAAGAAGTTTGGAGCGGAGTGGAGTGAGCGGCGCCGAACTTCCGAGCGGTGCGGAGTCAGACAGGAAAGATGGGCTGGTTCGGCTGGTCTTCCAGGCCAGCGTGGCAGACAGGAAGGCGAACAGGACAACTCCCGCCGACCAGAGATGACGTTGCGTGAGCAGCGGAAGATGAGTTTCGACCACCGTTGGATAGAGCAGGAGGGCGAGCAACGACGCGCCATTTGAGAGCGCAAAGAGAGGATAGGGGACGGGACGGCGCTCCACTCGGACGAACCACACCTGAAGCAGAGGGCTGGTTGACGCGAGCAGGAAGAATGGAAGACCGACCGAACGGGTGAGATTGGCAAAGATGCCGAGAACGGGGGAGTTGGCCGCAAGCGCAGAAACTGCAGGGGGACGGATGACAGTCAGACTAACCGCGGCAATCAGCAGGGCGAGATGCAGCCATGTGGTTCGGCGAGAAGACGGATCCCTGGTGAGGAGGTGTGCATAGAGATAGCCGGCGAGCAGGCCGCCCTGAAAGAAGACGAGGCAGGTCATCCAGACGGCGGCAGATCCTCCGAAGGCCGGCAGTAGCTGGCGAGCGGCCATGGGCTCCGAGAGGAAGAGCAGGAAGGAGGCAAGAAAGATGGTGACGGAGAAAAGTAGCCGGGTAGGCATCTTCCGCAGTGTAGACCGGCTCGCGGAAGAATTCGCCAAGGCTCACGCAGATGAACTTGCCTGAGCCTCGGCTCTATTGTTACTATTTCGCCGCAGCCTCGATCTCGGACCATTCGGCGTCGCTCAGCTGTACATCCTGAGCCTTGACGTTTTCCTCGAGGTGCTCGATCGAAGAGGTGCCGGGGATAGGCAGGATGACGGGCGAGTGATGCAGGAGCCAGGCGAGCGAGAGTTGGCTGACGGTTACGCCATGCTTCTTTGCGGCGGAGTCGAGCTTGCCTCCGGGGCGAGCGAGTTCACCGGCTGCAACGGGAAACCAGGGGATGAAGGCGATGGAATTCTTGGCGCAATACTCGAGTACATCTTCGTGGGCGCGGTCGCCAAGATTGTATTTGTTCTGAACGCTGACGATCTCGACGACCTTGCGGGCCTGCTCAATCTCGGGAACTTTCACTTCGCTCAGGCCGACGTGCCGAATCTTCCCCGCGGTCTGAAGCTCCTTGATTGCGCCGAGCGATTCCTCGACAGACGTCTTCGGGTCGATGCGATGAAGCTGCCAGAGGTCGATGCGTTCCTGCCTGAGAAGGCGGAGGCTCATCTCAACCTGCTGCTGAAGGTACTCAGCACGGCCGACGGGGAGCCACTTGCCGGGACCCTGACGGGTGAGACCACCCTTGGTGGCAATCACAACGCCTTGAGCGTAGGGAGCAAGGGCTTCGCCGATCAGGCGCTCAGAGACATCGGGGCCGTAGGCATCGGCCGTATCGATGAAATTGACGCCAAGCTCAACGGCTCGGCGGAGGACCTTGCGGGCCGCTTCGGGATCTTTGGGCTCGCCCCATACGCCTTCGCCGGTGATGCGCATGGCACCAAAGCCGAGCCGGTTGACTTCAAGGTCGTTGCCAAGCTTGAACGTGGTTACGGACGTCGCGGTAGTCATGGTCGATTGGATGCAGTGAAATCAGGAAGGTCGCGCGAGGAAGCTAGTGGTTGCGGGAGTTGGCAAGCGCAGTGCGCGAAGGCGTAGCGCCAGTTCCGGGACGTGAGGAGTCACGTGCCGGCAACACCAGGGTTTCACCCTCGGCGAGCACCTTGACGCGGTCGGCGATGTGGAGACGTTCGGCCTCGGCCAGGAGGCGAAGAGGCGGCTCCTCCATGGGCTCGCGGCCTAGCCGGAACGTGCCGAAGTGCATTGGAATCATGGTCTCGGCACCGAGATCGATAAATCCCTGCAAGGCCTCTTCGGGGCTGGTGTGGACGGCGCGATACGTGTCAGGAAAATAGGCACCGATCGGCAGCAGGGCCAGCTGCGGCTGCAGGCGAGCGCCGATCTCGCGGAAGCCCTCAAAATAGGCGGTGTCTCCGCAGTGATAGAGGCGATGGCCGGAGCTATCCCCGATAACGTAGCCGCCAAATTGGCGATGGACGTCGTTGAACATGCGAGCGCCCCAGTGGCGGGCCGGAGTCATCGTAACCTCAAGGCCGGCGACGCTGGTCTGGGCCCACCAGGTCAGACTGCGGACCTCGGCAAAGCCCATGCTGTCGACCAGGTCCTCGACGCCCTGAGGGACAACGATCACCGGGGCGCGGCCGCTGCGGCCGAGCGAAGAGCGGGCGATGCGACGAAGTGTAGGGCGATTGAGGTGATCCATGTGCGCATGGGTGACGAGGACGAGGTCGATCTCCGGAAGGTCCGGGACCTGAATGCCGGCACGGCGCGCGCGGCGCAGAACCACCAGACGGGTGGCGAAGACAGGATCGATGAGAATGTTCTTGCCGCCGATCTGGATGAGGAAGGAAGAATGTCCGAGGAACATCACGCCCAGCTCGCCGGGAGCGATGCGGGCGGGCCGGCTGGGCAGCCCGGTAAGCGGCCGGGCATGACTCTCCCACACCAAGCGGGTCAGTTGCTCGAGCTTCTGCATGCGAACCGGACGCTTCATTAAGATTCTCCCCAGCAGTGGATGCTATCGGGCGCGACGGGATACAGGTTCAGGCCGATCAGCATCTACTACTCTATCGAATAGAGTTTGCGTAAGAAGGAAGGTGTGTCTGTATGTCAGAGTCTGTCAGCACGCGACCCACAGATTCCACGGAAAACGCCGCTCCGCCTACGCTTACCCGGAAGGATCCCACCCTGGCGCATCACGATCCGGCTCGCCAGCGAACCTGGGATGCCGTGTCTCACTCTCCACTCCACTCCTTGTGGGACCTGCAAGGAACCCCGTTCCTGACGATTGCGAAACGCACGGCGAATGCGTTCATGGAAGATAACCTGCTTTCGCGGGCGGCGGAACTTGGGTTCTACTTCCTTTTCGCGCTTTTCCCGACACTGATCTCGGCGTCCGCTATTCTCGGGTTGGTCGCTCGTTCTGCCACCCACATCTACGTCAGCCTGCTCAACTATCTGGCGATCATCGTGCCGCATGATGCGTTCAAAATGGTGTTGGACACCTTCAACCAAACAGCGGCCAGCTCCAGTTCGGGCAAGATCACCTTCGGTCTGGCTGCAGCCATTTGGTCGGCCTCGGTCGGCTTTTCCGCTATCCAGGACACACTGAACACGGTGTACAAGGTCAAGGAGACCCGGCCGTACTGGAAAGCTCGAGGCTCGGCGATGCTGGTGACCGTGCTGCTTTCACTCATGATCACAGTGGCCCTCGGAAGTCTGGCGCTTGGCACGTACCTCTCCCACGAGGTGCGAAAACTTGTCTCGGACCGAGCAGGTGGGCTGGCCTATGGAATCGGAATACACCTGCTCCTGGACCTTGTCTTCCTCGGAATTCTTATCCTGCTGTTCGCAACCATCTACTACTTCGCCCCCAATGTGAAGAACAAGCAGTGGCGCTGGATCACGCCTGGCTCGGTGTTGGGCATCCTGGGCTGGTTCATCAGCTCCCTTGGACTGCGGGTCTACCTGCATTACTTCAATAGCTATTCGGTGACGTACGGCTCTCTGGGCGCGGTCATTATCTTACTTACCTGGTTCTATCTCACAGGGGTTATGCTTCTGCTGGGGGCGGAGATCAACTCAGAAATCGAGGCCTGCGCCGCAGAGCGAAAACTGAAAACAGAAGCAAGCGCCACCGGGACAACATCGATCGACCCGGTTCCGGTGACCGTTCCACAGCCGGCCGCCTAGATGCATCGCCGTAGCCCCGCCCTGACCCACCTCGAGCTTCTGTAGAATAAGGGTTCGAGTGTCCTCACTACCTGGCCTTCTCTGATGAGCGATCTTACCCAGCCTCAGCCCTCTCCTTTGCCGGCTGTTCCCCTCCCTTCCGGCACTGCCGATCGTCTGGCGTGCATCGTCGACTCGCTCTCCGAAGGCGTCCTCTGCCTCAATCGCAGCTGGCACATCACCTACGCCAATCCAGAAGCGATTCGCATCTCCCGCCTCGAACCCGCTCTCTTCCCTTCCAAAACGTACTGGGAGATCTTCCCCGACCTCGCTGGCTCCAATCTCGAGGCTCGCTGCCGCGCCGCCATGGACACCCGCCAGGCTGACCGCTGCGACCTCTCTTACCCACCCTTCGAACTCTCCCTCGACATCCACATCCTCCCCACCGACGAGGGAATCGCGCTTCACTTCCGCGACTGCAACGCCCAGCGCCGGGCTGAGACTCGCGAACTCGCCGGCGAGCGCGACCGCCAGCAGATCCTCGAAGCCATCCCCGACGCTATCGTCATGGTCAACCGCGAGTGGAAGTTCACCTTCGCCAACCAGCGCGCGCTCCAACTGGTCAACGAGCCGAACGTCGTCGGCCACAACCTCTTCGAGCTCTTTCCCGGAAACCTCGAAGAGCCCTTCCACTCCTGCTATCGCAAAACCATGGCAGAGCGCGTCCCCACAGAATTTGAAGCCTTCTACGACGGATCCCTCAAAACCTGGTTCACGATCCACGCCCGCCCCCACGATGACGGCATCATCATCTTCTTCTCCGACATCACCGAGCGACGGCTCTCCGAACTCCGCGAAAAGCAAACCGCCCAGCGCCTTGCCCAGGTCATGGACGTCACCAGCGACTCCATCCTCACCCTCGATCGCGACTGGAACATCACCTACCTGAATCCCAGAGCCGCCGAACTGCTCGACCCCGACAAACGGCTCCTCGGCCGCAACATGTGGAAAGAGTTCCCCCACGCCGTCGATAGCCCCGTGTGGGAGATGTACCACCGCAGCATGCATCTCGGCCTCCCCGGCCATGCCGTCGTCTTCTACCCCGAGCCCCTCAACGGATGGTTTGAAGTCCAGTCCGAACCCACCCCCGACGGCATCGTCGCTTTCTTCCGCGACATCACCGAACGCAAGCTGCACGACGACCGCATGCGCGAGCAGCACAACCTGCTTAGCAGCGTCCAGGATGCCGTCATGCTCGCCACCTGGGAGCTTGACCTCCGCTCCGGAGCTCTCCGTTACGGCATCGGCTCCTACCCCGTCTACGGCCATCCTCTCGATGCGCTCCCCACCCATGAAGCCTTGCTCAGCATCGTCCACCCCGAGGACGTCTCCGTCATCACCGCCGCGTTTACCCGCACCGCCGAGACCGGCCAGCGATCCGTCTTCGATTTCCGCGTCCTTACCGCGAACGGCAACACCCTTCCCCTCGAAGCACGGGCCCAGGTCGTTCTAGACGACGCCGGAGCCGCCATCGGCCTGCGCGGCCTGACCCTCAACAATGCCGATTGCAAACGCAGCGAAGCCGCCCTTCGCGCCAGCGAAGAGCGCTACCGCGTCCTGGCCGACCTCAACCCGCTCGCCATCTGGATGGGGGACGCCTCCGGACAGATCACCTACGCCAACCAGGGCTTCCTCGCCTATATCGGCCTGGTCCCCGAAGACCTCGCCGGCCAGGGTTGGCTCCAGGCTTTCGCTCCCGAAGCCCGGGAGCGCGTGGTCGCCACCTGGACTCGCTCCGTCCAGACCGGCGTCGACTACGACATCGAAGCCCGCCTCCGTAACGGGTCTACCGGTGAACTGCGCTGGTGGCACCTGAAGGCCGCTCCTGTCCGCGACTCCTCCGGCGCCATCCTCCACTGGCTCGGCGTCGCCTCCGACATCCACGACGCAAAGACCCATGCCGAAGCCCTTCGCGATCAGCAGGCCCAGGCCGAACGACGCCGCGCGGAGCTCGAAACCGTCTACCGCACCAGTCCCGTCGGGCTCGCCCTCCTCGATCCCGTCCACTTCACCTTCCTCAACCTCAACGACCACGAAGCCGACATGCTTGGCCTCCCCAAAGACCAGATCCTCGGCCGCCGCCTGAGCGAGATCGCACCACCCGACAAGCTGCCCGGCCTCCTCGAAAGAATGCGCGAAGTGGCCGCCGGAAAACACGTCCGCGATCACCTCCTTGAAGGCGAGCTGGCCGTACGCCCCGGAGACCGCCGCGCCTGGAACGTCAACTACTCCCCCGTCTATAACGAAGACGGCTCCATCCGCGCCATCTCCTCTGCCTCCATCGAAATCACCAACCAGAAGAAAGCCGAGGCCGCGCTGATCCAAAGCGAGAAACTCGCCGCCGTCGGCCGACTCGCCAGCTCCATCTCCCACGAGATCAACAATCCGCTCGAAGCCATCACCAACCTGCTTTACCTGATCGCCCTCGATGAGAAGCTGCCCGAGACTCTCAAACTGTATGTGCACATGGCGCAGTCTGAACTCAGCCGCGTCTCGCAGATCGCCACCCAGACGCTTCGCTTCCATCGCCAGGCCGTCGCTCCCACGCTCGTCACCGCTCAGGACCTCGTCGGTGCCGTCGTGAAGCTTTATGCCGGACGCCTCGCCAACTCAGGCATAAAAGTCGTGGAGCAGTACGGCTCCAACACCCGCATCCTCTGCTTTGAAAACGATATACGCCAGGTCTTCAACAACCTCATCGCCAACGCGATCGACGCGATGCGCACCGGAGGCAGGCTCCTCATCCGCGCCCATGCCAGCACCGATTACGCCGTGCCCGACGGCCGCTCAGGGGTCCGCATCACCGTTGCCGACAACGGCCACGGCATGAGCCCGGCCACGCTGGCTCGCGCCTTCGAACCCTTCTTCACCACCAAAGACCTCCAGGGAACCGGACTCGGCCTCTGGATCTCAAAGGGCATCGTCGAGCGCCATCAGGGCAGGCTCTCCGTCCGCTCCGCTCAGGCCGAAGGCCGCCACGGAACGCTCTTCACCCTCTTTCTGCCCTGTCACGAGACCCCTCCCCCCGCCGACGCCACACCTGTTCTCAGCTCACCCAACGCCCTCTAAATGAGCCCGTTCATGTTCGCTGTTCCGCCGCGGTCCGGCAGAGCAAGCCCGCCTACCTCCCAGGATGCTCCAGCCTAAGCTACCGGTATCACTCCCTTCTACCCGGCTACCACCCGCTGCCAGTGGATCTCCACGCGCACGTCTCCGCTCTGGAACAGCTCCACCATGTGGTCTCCGTCGACAATCTCTTTTAGTTGGCCGGCTGTACGTTGGTCGCCAATCCAATTTGGAAAGGTGCAGCCATGGACCGTGTTTCCCGTGAAGTTACCTTCATCGTCTACAGTGTAGGTGCCGAACAAAGCCAGGTTTCCTATGACTGCCGCCTTGTCCTCCTCTGCCGTTCCACTCTCCCGCACACCACTGATAAAGCCCGGAACGTCCGGGTCTGACATAAGCTCCACAAAATGCTTGCTCTCGTGAAAGCAGAGTAGTCCAGTCGGTCTATGCCCGAAAGGCTCCATCGTCTTTCCGCCGACCGTCGCGGTGATTGTCTCGGGGCGCCACAGACCTACTACCTTGTTCTTCATCCACTCTCCTCTGGTACTTATGATTCCAGACACTGCGGAGCTAGTATGCTCCGGCATATATCCTTGCGCAAGAAGGCACTTTTATTGCGCATAGGTACCTGGAGGTAACGCATGCAGATCGACTGGAACGAAGCAAATCTTCTTTGCGAGCAGCTCACTCCAGATCAAGAACTCTTCGCACGTCACACCATCAGCCAATTGGCAGACAAGTGGACCCTCTGGACCATGGCCGTCCTGGATGAGGCGTGTGTTCCCATGCGCTTCAGCCGTGTCATGGAAGACGTAAAGGGAGTAAGTCAGAAGTCACTCACCAAGACACTCAGACTGCTTGAACAGGATGGATTAGTAACCCGGACCATCTTTGCTGAGGTACCACCGAGGGTCGAATATGCATTGACTGACTTAGGGCGAGAGATGCTGTATCAGATCTACCCTCTCTGGCACTGGACCCTAACCAACATCGATCGCCTCGTAAAAGCAAAGAAGCCATAAAGAGCACATGGCGTCACTGTCCAGGAGATCCGTACCGACGCATCTTTTGGTCAGGCTGGGCAACACACCACCTTCGTCAACCATCTACTCGCGCACTGAGCGCATTGTTCACTGGAGAGATATTCTGCTGCCAACTGCTTCACCATGGAAGGCTGATGACTTCTACCTATTTCGGATAAATATGTCTTTTTGCTCTTGCCCAGAACGCAGTTTATCCTTGGCAATATCTTTGCGCTCCGCAATACTCATCCGGATGAAACAATGAAAGCCGAGGCTGCGAGTGGATGGCATATTTCTGGGTTGCATTGGGGAGCGCTTTAGGAGGTTTGGCACGCTACAGCCTCACGCGCTGGACACTAGGGTGGAGTAGCAACTTTCCTTGGGGAACAATCCTTATTAATATCCTGGGAGCTTTTGTCATCGGCTTCTTTGGAACCTTCACTTTGGCAAGTAGTCGATTCGCTCTAAGCGAAAACACCCGTCTCTTTGTCATGGTGGGTCTTTGCGGAGGCTTCACCACCTTCTCCTCTTTCAGCCTGCAAACCTTTGACCTGCTTCGCTCCGGCGCGTGGGGAAAAGCCTTAGTCAACATTGTTCTCTCTGTTGTGCTTTGCTTCGCAGCGGTTGCGGTAGGGCACCTCCTCGCACATCATTCCGTGGCACGAGCCGCAATAGCAGAGACCCGAGAAGAAGAGATAGCGGCCTGATTGATCCATCCACACAGATTCGCTACTATCAAGGAACAACTTATGGCGATGGGGTTCGCCGTGCCTGCATGCGGAAACGCTGCTGATGACTCCTACATCTCTTGTAGGAGTCCCTGTGCCTAAGTTACGCCCTCTTTCAGAGTCTGAATTTGTCAGTGTTCTGCGCTACCTCTTCCGCTGGATACCCATCGGCATCCTCGTTGGCGTCATGGCCGGCTCCGCGTCCGCCTTCCTCATCTGGTCGCTGATCGTTGCGACCGATCTCCGCGAACACCATAAGTGGTTGATTGCCCTGCTTCCATTGGCAGGGCTGCTCGTCGGCATGATGTACCTCTACCTGGGCACATCGGTTGAGGCCGGAAACAACCTCATTCTCGACGAAATTCACGACCCAAAACGCACCATCCCGATCAGGATGACGCCGCTTATCCTGATCGGTACTTTTATGACTCATCTGTTCGGTGGATCGGCGGGAAGAGAAGGCACGGCACTGCAGACCGGCGCGTCTCTTGCAGATCAGCTGGCTCGACCCTTCCGCATGAATGCTGTCGAGCGAAGAGTTCTTTTGATGGCTGGCGTGAGCGCAGGCTTTGCTTCGGTGTTTGGAACACCCCTCGCCGGAGCCATCTTCGGCATGGAGGTTCTCGCCTTCGGCACCATCAGCTACGACGCGATTGCCCCGTGTTTCATAGCTGCCTTCATCGGCGATTTCACAACCCACGCCTGGGGGATACATCACACCCTCTACCACGTCACAGAAGCGCCAACACTCAGCCTAACCGGTGTGCTCTTCGCCGCTATCGCAGGAGCCTTCTTTGGAACAGCCGGCCTGACGTTCGCCAGGCTTACACACTGGATCGGCCATCTCTTCAAAAAGCACGTAAGCTGGCCTCCACTGCGTCCGTTCACCGGCGGCATCGTGGTAGCGTCGGCCGTCTTCGCACTCGGTACCACGAAGTACATCGGACTGGGCATACCAACGATCCTCGCAGCCTTCCATGGACAACAACCGCCCTACGACTTTGCCGCAAAATTACTCTTCACTGCTGTAACACTTGGTGCCGGTTTCAAGGGCGGCGAAGTAACTCCCTTGTTCTTTATCGGGGCGACACTTGGCAACGCTCTCTCCTACATCTTGCCGCTGCCACCATCTTTGCTGGCAGGCATGGGATTTGTTGCTGTCTTCGCCGGTGCCGCAAATACACCCATCGCTTCAACCCTCATGGCAATGGAGCTTTTTGGAGCAGAGGTTGGAGCTTACGCCGCGATCGCATGTGTCGTGAGC
>CAXTQE010000032.1:0-16413 GCA_964246225.1 uncultured Acidobacteriaceae bacterium
AGAGTATGGAGGCGCGGGTCGGGATCGAACCGACGCATAAAGGTTTTGCAGACCTCTCCCTTACCACTTGGGTACCGCGCCTCGAAGCAAACCGTATCTGAGTAACTTTACCGCGGATCATCCAGCAGTAAGATTATGGAGCGGGAGACCGGGGTCGAACCGGCGACATCTTCCTTGGCAAGGAAGCACTCTACCACTGAGCTACTCCCGCTCGTACTTCGAGTATTCTAGCGTTCTACGCAGCCTGGGGTCAATCTGGATAGCCTCAAAGGGTAACGTCACACCGGCATGTAGTCGGGCGCAAGCTAAAAACGGAATGCCGTATGAACCATAATCGTGCGGTTGGCTGCGGTTGTTGTTAGGAAATCGTTGGCGGTATTGATAGAACGGCCGAAGAACGCAGAGCTGAGCACACCGATCGGCGTCCCTGGACTGACGGTGTTGGTCACGTTTTGCGCCTCGACCGAGAACACCAGAGCATAGCGTGGATCTGGCAATGGCGCGGGTTTGCTCCCTGGCGGAGGCGGTGGGGGCGGAGGTGCCGAAGGATCCACCGGCTCCGCTGTGCGCGGACCGAACCGTACCGTCTTCTGCATCTGTACCTGTAATGACAGGAAGCGGGGCGAACTGCCGTAGTTGATCGGCACCAGACGCTCGCCCGCTTGGGGTGTAGTATCGAGCGCGCCAAAGCGGGTGTTGACCACATTAGCCGGGTTGGACGCTGCGCTCGCAAAGCTTGGGCGATCGTTGTAGATGGAGTCCCCGTTGTTATCCTGCCCGGTTGTGAGATTGAAGGGAGTACCGCCGCGCGTCGCAAGGAAGACCCCAGTGTGGACGCCCCAGTGCAGGTCCGCGTCGATCCCGGTAAACAGGCCGTAGCGCCGGTCGTACTGGCTGCGTCCATAGTCCTGGTGGATGTTGTAACTGTTGGACGTAAACGAGGTCAGGCCCGCTGTGTCGGAGTTGAACTTGGGCTGCGTGAACAGAAAGCCCCAATACTGAATTTTTTTTGTGATGTTGAGCTGCGGGTTGAAGAAGAAGACGTTGCCCCACAGCTCGCCGCCGGAGTTGAACTGGTACACGTCGCCCGTGCCCGCGCCAGCCGGACGTGATCCGTTGTACAAGGGAGCGTTTGCATTGACCGACTCCCACTGGTGAATGCCGCGAAATAAAAGATAGTTGGCGGAAAGAGAGCCTCGACTTCCAAAGTGGAACTCCGCCGTCGCGCCTGCATCCACCTCATACTCCGAGCGCAGCGTCGGGCTCACGCGGTAGACGGTCGAAGCGCCGACATTGCCCAGGTTCACGCCGGCGAGCGTGCTCTGAAGCCCCGCTGCCGTGTTGGCGAAGAAGTTTGGATTCGTCACCGTATAGGTCTGCTGCAGGTTCGGGTTATTGCGGCGCACGGCTGTGCTCAGCGCAGAGATCGGGAAGCGGTCGTAAAAGATACCTGCGCCACCCCGCAACACCAGCATGGCGGGCTTCTTGTCGGTCTGGTGCATCGCCCAGGAGATACCCAGGTGCGGTGAAGGGTCGGCATGGTCCGGGATCGCGGACTGCGATTCGAACCGAACGCCGAGATCTACGGTTACATTAGGGCGCAGCTTCCACTCATCCTCAGCCCACAGCGCCAGGTCACCCGTAACTACGCTGAAGCCACTTTGCCCGCGCGTGAGCTGAAACTGCGAAGCCGAAGGTGTCCCAAGCAGCGATGCCTGGTACGCGGCAAGGTTGCTGAAGGTAAACGCGCCGTTGAAGCCGGAGGTTGACAAGCTGGCGTCGCGGTAGAGGCGATAACGAAGACCGGAACGGATAAAGTGCTTGCCGTGGTCGTAGATGCCGCTCTCCTGGAACTCCAGATGGTCTTGGTGATCCACGAATCGCTGCGAAGGATTGCCACCATCGCTGACGGTTCCCTGCACCAGGATCGCCGGCGCGTTACTCTCCGGGTTCTGCGTGTTACGCGTCCGCACCCACTCGAACTTTGTGTTCAGCTCCGCGTGGGCACCCAACACCTGCGCGTTCCCAAGTTGCAGTGTACTGGTGTTGGTTGCAGTGCCATACGCCTCACTGGGCAGAATGAACTGCGACAGGCCAGCGTTCGTTTGTGCCGAGCGATCGAACTCGTAGCGCGCCGTGACGGTGTTATTCGTCGACCACTGCCGGTCCAGCCGTACGGTATAGCTGGAGGTCGCCTGCGGGTCCGGAACCGCCAGCGACAACGTCACGATCCCACCGCCGCTGTTGGAGGTCTGCGCGTTCACGATGGCATTGTTCTGCTGATCGTAGTAGTCGCCGCTGACAAAGAAAGAGGTCTTTTTGCCGAGCGGCCCGCTCAGGTTTCCCTGCGTATGCAGGCGGTAGTATCCAGGTTCGGCCGCTTGCAGGAACGGGTTGCGCGAGTTGAAGCCGGAGGGGTCGCCTGTAATGTCCACTGAGCCATGGAGCTGTCCCGTGCCCGGTTTGGTCAGGATCTCAATCCTCCCAAAGCCCAGCCCGTCGTACTCAGCGGAGAACGGATTCTGGTTGATCTTGATGGAACGGATGGAGCTCTTCGGCGGAAACTGTCCGCCGGTAAAGCCATCTACGTAGATCTGCGGGGCATGCTGGCCGTCGCCACCGGCAAGAGACGTCAGCTGCTGCTGAAAAGTGGCGTCGTCGTCCGATAATGTAGCCAACTCCTTGTTGCCCAGCGTTACAGCACTGCCATTCGCGTCCTCAGCCATGCTGGCGCCGTTATCGCTGTTCACCGTCACCACCGATTGCGCGGTGGCAATCACCAGCTTCGCCTGTACAAGCAGGCTTGAGCCGTTCGGCTGAATCGCCATCAATAGCGGATCGAACCCGTCAGCGGTTACGACCAGGTTGTAGTGGCCGGGCACGAGCGTCAGCTGGAAGCGTCCGCTGCCGTCTGAAACGGCATCGCTTACCGTGGCGCCCTCCGGAGAGCGAACCTCGACAGCCGCGCCCGTAACGCGGGCACCGCTGGGATCAAGGACCGTGCCGCTCACCGCAACCGCAGGCCGGACCTGGCCCAAGGCACAGCAGGAAACGAGGAACACGCAGGATGCGGAGAACACCTCAAGCTTCATAGATCACCGGAAGAACGCTGGAATTGCGGGTTAGACCGCCAAACCTGCGCAAAGGCAGCGGAGAACAGTGCGAGATAAATAATTTTTATGCTCCAAGTGCCGCCTTCATCACGAATCCGATGCCACGTTGGTCATCTCAGCCCCAGCAGCTGGAACTCGCCTTCGTAGCCCTCCATCCGCTCTTCTACCTCCATGGGTCTTTGGTTCGCACGCCTCACGAGCACGTGCACGCATGCCGTCATCAGCAGAATAAGAAGGGCACGCGGCGGTTTGTACTCAACGGCACGCTCCAGCACCAACACTCCGAAGAGAAATAGCGGCAGCGCGCCCAGATACAGCGTCAGTAGCAAAAAAGACAAGAGCTAGCACGCACATCCACTGAACAATCGCCTGCGAGTATGTGGAATCCCCAAGGACCAGCAACGAATTCTATCGTTTTAGAAGCTGAGTCGTGCCCCAAATTCGATACGGCGTGCGTAATCCGCCGTAACAGGTTGAGTGAACTGTGGGGTGCCGACGATCCCGTCCACGGCGGTGTAGTTGGCGTGGTTGAGCAGGTTGGATGACCTTGCATCGAAGCGAAGGGTCTGTTCTCGGACTCGCGTCCCTCGCTTCTCCTTGAGAGAGAACGATCTGTTTAGCGACACATCGAGATGGACCGTTGCCGGCATCGTTCCTAGGTTCCGTTGAAGATTGCCGTTCGGCTGGCTGGCGGAAAGAAGACCAAACCGAGTGGAGTAGATGCCCGGTCCAGGGCTGAATACAAGTGCGGGTCGATCATTGAAGACGCCATCACCGTTGTTGTCGAAACCCGTGGTGACGTCATAGGGTGCTCCGCTGGCTGCAGAGAGGTTGGTCGTACTGCCGATCTTGAATGGAAGGGCGTAAATGATGACGGCAAAAAGACTTTGAGTGGGTGAACCTGCAGGGCGAGCCCAGTCCCTTGTGGGCTCGTAGGTGCTCTGCGGGAATACGTTTGGATTTTCTGCATTGGTGCGAAAGCCGTTGTAGAGGTATCCGGAGATGAGGCTGAAGCGTTGTGTGAAGTGGTTGAGTCCAAGGAAGGCGTACGGCCCGGCAAATCGTCCGGTCTGTCCGTATTTGAAGAGGTTGAGACTTGGGGCCAACGGGCGGGGAGCCGTAGCGGGGTCGCCAGAGACTGTCGAGAGCAGGGGAGCATTGGCATTGAAGGATCGCAGCACACCCCACGATGCGGTGTAGTAGGCGTTGGCGTTGACCAACCAATTCTTGAAAAGGGTGTGCTCGATGCTGACTTGAGACTGCGAAGACGGAGCAATGTTGATTCCGGCCGCAAAGCGGCGCCGGCGTTCGATAGGCGACGTACTCGCCGGAGCACCGAAAGGATTGTAGAAATCGGGCGAGTAAACGGTAAGGCTGCGCTGGCGCTGACCGTCCAGACGTGCCGTTTCGAGGCTCAGGGCCGAACCGATAGGAGAGTAGAAGAGGCCAGTTCGTGCGTGGAGCACCCAAGCCTGCCTCTTCCCGAAAGCGTAGGAAGCTCCAAGTCGTGGAGCAATCCCGTCGGTCACCGTGGGCGCGGTCTGGCTAAAGTAGCGCAGGCCGGCGGAGAGCGAAAGACTCTTGTTCACCTTCCAGTCGTCCTGGGCATAACCGGCCACGGTCCATTGCTGGAGCGGGACAATACTGGTCCCAAAAGTCTGAGAGTAAGTGGTCGGCTGGCCACCCGGTAGCCCGGCAAGGGCTCGTCTGTACTGTTCCAGCCCAGCGATCGTGACGGTCGCGCCGGAACCGTCGAGAGCGGGGGCGAAGCCTCCGCCAAAGACGTAGGAGCCGTTGAAGGTGTCTGGGTCGGCATCCTGAATCAAAGCTCCGAGTAACTGAACACCCGCTTTTAGGGTGTGAGCTTTACGCGACACATAGATCTCATCGTCAAATTCGAGATCGCGCTCGGCGTTGTGCAAGTTCCCCGCCGTTGAGCCGCCTCCGGTGAAAGCTCCAGCAACCGATATCTGCGCGGCAGTAGTGTTAGGTTTCTGCTCTGTCAGCCTCCAGCTCAGCCCGAGTCTCGTCGAGTGGAGCAGGTTTTTTGACAAAAAGATTGTGTCGACCGCCCGAAGATCAAACTCCGAAGCGTGTGCAAACGAACCGCCCTCCTTGAGGACAGAACCTCCAACGCCTTTGTTCGCCGTGCCATTATCGTTCGCGGCGAGGGAGACCGTCAGTGTGTTTTTGGAACCTACCTGCCATCCCGTACGGGCATTGGCCAGCCACAGCCGCTGCGGCGTGGCTACCGTCTGGTTGAACAAGATGGGCAGGCCCACGGACGATAGTACGAAAGCGTTCACCACCGCGTTCTCGTCGATGCTGCGGTGGTCGAGGTCCAGAGCAAAGTCCGCTCTTTTCTGACTCAGGAGAGGCCCACTCAACTCGAATCCCTCGCGCTGTTTGTCAGCCGGCGTTCCGGTTGTACTGAAGGGGTCATTCGCGTTCCAGATGTGCGAGCCAAGCACTCCAAAGACGGCACCATGAAATTTGTCCTGTCCAGGTTTTGTGAAAACCTCGATCCGTCCTCCTGCATAAGGAGCGTACTCATACTCTGCGGAGAACATATCCGGGCTAATCCTCACTTCCTGTATCGAAGACTTTGGTGGTAAAGCTGAGGGGCTTTGAAAGCCGTCTACAGTGATGAGGGCGGTACCGGGTAAGCCTCCTGATGCTGCCGCGAGTGCTTGCAACTGCCGTTGGAAGTCGTCCGGGTCTTCCGCAAAACCCTCAAGCTGCTTCTCCGACAGGACGTTGGACCCGCCAGATTGAGCATCCTGGCCTGCGCTGGGAACGTCGATATCTACCGTGACAGACGCAAGCGTGAGCTTCGTCGTTAGAACAATTGCTTTGCTGAGGCGGACCTCTAGGGGTCCCAACTGCGCATTCTGAAAGCCTGGCGAGCTCACCTGAACGCGATAGGAACCCGGGATAAGGCAGGGAAGTGCCCATCGTCCGTCCTGGCCTGAGATCGCGTCCTGTCCCCTGCCTTCAGAAGAGCCTTCCACGCGCGCTCCCTGGATGACGGCACCACTGGGATCAAGTACAAGACCTGTGAGTGTGCCACCTTCTAGGCAGCGTTGCGACCGCGCGGCGATGGTCGAGAACAGGGCGAATGAGACGAGCAGAACGAATGGGCGCATAGTGAACCTGCACCGACCCTAAGCAGTCTCTGAGTTCCTGTTTGCGTTTTTCTGCAAACAAGCCAGAACGCTCGGCAGGCCTACAGGTGCAGGCTCTTTAGTTCCGCAGAACCGGCTCTGCTTGCACCGACGATGAGTCCGTTCTCCATCGTCACCTGCGCGCCGCGTCCGCTTGCTTCTATCCGCTCAATCCTTGTCGTGTTGATGAGGGCGGAGCGATGGATCCGTCGAAAAATTTCTGGAGCAAGACGTGCCTCAAAGTCACGCAGCGGCAGGTGGACCAGATGGCTTTCTTCAGCAAGGTGGACTCTGCAGTAGTCCCCCTCGGCAAGAATAGCGATGATCGTCGCGGTGTCTACAGGTAAAGCTATGCCACGCCGTTTCACAAAAAATCGACGAAGGATCCCGTGGCTCTCAGTAGTGTCCAGGCGCTCCGCGACTGCAACTGCAGAGTCTTTCGAGCCGCTCCTTTCCTGGAATCGCGATAAGGCCAGGGAGACGCGTTCTTTGTCGAACGGTTTGAGGAGGTAGTCAAATGCTCCCCACTCAAAGGCTGAGACGGCGTATTCGTTATGCGCTGTCGTGAAGATAACGGCTGGACGATGCCGGAGCGACCTCAGCACCTCAAAACCGGAGAGCACTGGAAGCTGTATGTCCAGGAAAACAAGATCGGGTTGACGCCTGTTGATAAGGTCTCGCGCAGCCTGACCGTCTCGTGCCTCGCCCACCAATTCAATGTCTTCCATATACGAAAGACACGCTCTAAGCCGGTCGATCGCTAATTCTTCGTCTTCTACGATTACGGCTCGAATCGTCATCCTAGCCCGTCCAACGATTCGTCCTGGGGCAGGTAGAGCGATACCGTCATACCGTGGTCCGGTCTGGAAGTGACGGTCATCGTCGCGAGTTGCTCGTAGTAAAGTTCCACCCGGCGTCTCACCGTTTTCAATCCAAGCCCGTTGCTGCTTGCGAGTTGCTCAGGCGAGGCTCCGTCGCCATCATCCCACACGTCAATCTGAAGACTGCCTTGGTGCATCGCAGCTCGGATAGCAACCGTGCCCCCATCCGGGCGCTTAGAGATGCTATGTTTCACAGCGTTCTCGACCAGAGGCTGCAGAGTCAGGGATGGCAGCTCCAACGCGAGCGTGGCGGGATCGATTGCGCGCTCAATCCGAAGCCTATCCCCAAGGCGAAGCTTCTCTAGGGCGAGGTAAGCCTCGGTGAAACGCAGCTCTTCCTCAAACGTAACCTCTGCCTCCTGCACATCGCGACGGGATCCGAGAGCGTAACGGAGCATGGACGAGAGACTGAGAAGTGCCTGCTCCGCCTTCGCAGGATCGGAACCAACCAGGGTAATGACAGAGTTGAGTGTATTGAAAAGAAAGTGCGGGTTCAGTTGGGAACGAAGTGCGCTGAGGTCCGAACGCACCCTTAGAGTTTCAGCCTCTACTCGGAGCCGCTCCTGCTGCTGAGCCCGTTCTTGCGCTTGTACCCTGTAGGAGAACCCTATAAGGGTGCCGTAGACCATCAACCCGCTGAAGGCCTGCCACTGAGTTGCGTACATGCCCCAGGCATTGAATCGCCAGTGATGCGTGGCTAATAAGACCTGCAAAGCCATCAGTAACTGCACCGACGCCCACCAAAGCAAAGCGTATAGAACAGCCCCGGCGAGATGAACCGGGACGAGGACCGCGGCTCTCCGGTTCGGCCAGCGGACGCGGCCAACAAACCAGAAGACTCCTACACCCAGCAGGGCCGCCGGCAAGACGTTTAGAGCCGCATAGAGAAGAGCCACACGGTAAGTGGAGCGCTCTAGCCTGAAGATAAGAAAATAGCTGGCTGCGTAAGGTAGCCACGCACTGGCATAGAGAAGCCAGCCTCGGACGGATTTAAGCGGCAGCGCCACACCTTACTTTGTCACATGCACCTCATGAGGGCACGGCGATTTCGCTAAACGCGCCATTTTCCTCGGTGAATGACATCTTTACTTGGCAGCTACAGGAAAAGTGCACCGAACCTTTATTGTCAGGCCTTCACTCGTCATCGTAAACGAAGGTTTGTCATGCTTCGTATTTGCCTGTCCTGAACAGAACAGCGCACGACCATGTAGGCCGTGCGCTATATTCGAAGATCAAAGCGTCCGGCGCGGTCTTCATGTGGTGAAATTCGTCGACTCTCAAACGTGACCTCTCAATGAGGATCGGTAGATGTCCATTCCGCGAGTCCCTCCAGCGCCGGTGCAGAGCGGTGTAACATCGGGAGTTCGTATTCAACATGAGGCACCCTGTGTCTTATGGTGAATCGTTACTATCTGAATCGAATTGGCATCTACATTCTTGGCATCCTGGCCGGCATGTTTGCGCAATCGCGCTTACCTATTGTCATCTTCGTGTTTCTGCTTGTCATCGGCTCTGGCGTAAATCGGAATGCTGCCAAACGATTTGCAATAGCAGCGGCCTTGGTCTGCTCTGCCTTCTATGTCGGCTTCTTTCTTTGGACAGTCAAAGATCACCTCTATTCTAACCAGACCTAGAAATCAGGGGACTCACCTCTCACCAGAGGCGAATCAGAAAGCGATTCCAGTAAAGGACTGTTCCTGTCACTGTCACTGTCAGTGCGGCGAGTGCGAGTCCGAGAAATGACCATAAAACTTTGAAGGGAAGACCCCACAAAGTGCCGAAGTGAAAGGGGTGCATCGACCACAGCAGCCAATCGGCGAAGGTATGGCGCTCGCCATAGTGCCACACGCTTAGGAGGTGCGCATCGCGGCCAACCCGCACGATGTCCCGATGTGAAAAGTCGCCAGTAGGTCCGCGATCAAGCAGCACGTAGCACTCTGCGGAAGTAAGCTGCGGATTGCTGATGCTCCAGATTCGGCCGTGTGGAGAAGCTTGCTGCGCGACGGCCAGAACGACCGCAAGGGAAGCTACCCGTCTGGGCTCCCGTTCAGACTCCGTTAGTGCTGGAGAGGCCATGCCGACTACTGGAGAGACGAAGGTGACGGCCGCCGTAACCTGCCGGTACCAAGCGAAGTAGACACCGGAGAACGCCCACCAGATGACGATCGCAAGGTCCAGAAACCGATTGCGCTATGCAGGTCATAGTTGATGCGACGCCAGCCTGCCCGCATGTTGACGCGTAAGCCGCGCGTCCAGACACGCGTACCCGGCCACCATAAGACCAGGCCCGAGGCGGCAAGCACAAGCAACGCCAGCGCACCTACCCCGTTGGCCTGCATGCCCCAGGCTTTCGGTAGCAGCAGGTAATAGTGCAGGTCGTGGACCCAGTCGACCCAGCTACGATTGGCAGTCTGCAGGGTCCCGGTGACGGGATCGGCGATCCAGCGAGCGGGCGCGCCGCGGGGGTCCTTACCCTCAAGTAGGAAAACGGGGAACATGGGGGAAGGTATTTGCAGATTGACCGCAACCGCCCCCGGTTGATCATCCTGCAGATGCTGTAAGACCGCCTCGGGTGTAGCGGTGGTGTTACTTCTAAACGCATGAAGCGTGGCTGGAAGCTGCGCGCGTACCAGTTCATCTTTAAAGACGAGCAGCGAACCGGAAAGCGAGAACAACGAGCGAGTGACATCGGTAGTGCTGGTGCCATCGAAGCCGTTGCCGTAGATAGTCTGGCCTTTGAAGTTGATGTACTGATAGCGGTAGTTGAAATGCAGGTCCCAACCATTGGTGAAAAGGTGGTCCGCAGTGTAGGCCACTGAACCCTGGTGGGGTGTACGTAGTCCAGGCCCGGCTCTCCGAGGAATGTGCTTACCGGCAAAACGCCGTTCGGGTTTGCAGTCAGAGTGCCGCTCGCGGGCAGAAACTGACTCCACTGCGTACGGTCGTGCTGATAGTCCGCAAGCAGGGTCAGGTTGGTGCGCTCGCTCGGCTGCCAGGTGAGGGCCGGGGCTACCATGCGGCGGTTATCCGGTGTGAAGTTGGTCTGGGTGCCGGAATCGCGGATCAGGCCAAGCAGTCGGTATCGATAAATGCCCGCATGGTCGAACGCGCCAGTGGTATCCACCTGCCCCTGGCGTCGCGCGTAGCTGCCGAAGACGCCGGAGACCGAGGTGGTTCGCTCGGGCGACGGCCGTTTCGTCACCTGGTTGATGAGACCACCTGGCGGTACCTCGCCATACAGCACAGAGCTGGGTCCCTTAAGGACCTCCACGCTTTCCAGTTCGAAGGGGTCCAGCTTGCCGGAAAGCGAGTTGAAGCGCATACCGTCGCGGTAGATGCCAAAGGTCTGGGCGTCGAAACCGCGAATCTTCAGCCAGTCGAACCGGGGTTCTACGCCATACTCGTCGGCGGTGACGCCGGGAGTGTAGCGCAGCGCTTCATTGACGGTGATAACGCCGCGCGACTGCATTTCCTGCTCGTTGATGATCGAAATAGACTGCGGCACCTCAACGAGCAGAGCATCGGTCTTGGACCCGGCGTTCGAAGCATACGGGACAAATCCGGTGTCTGCTGACACGTTGACCGTGTCGGTCACCGCGGCAACGCTCCTTTTGACTACGAGCGGGCCGGCCGCCCCAGGAAGTTCGACGATACGGACGCTGTCAGAAAAACCGGGGAGACGGGTTGTCACTTCGTACTGGCCGGGGCGCAACTCGAAGCGGGCATAGCCTTTACCATCCGTAATCGCGTTCAGCATGGTAACGTCGCAACGAACCTGGATTGCAGCTTCCGCCAAGGCAGCATCGCTCTGATCGACAACGCGAACGGCAACCGCTATGGGCATCGCGGAGGTGCTGGTGGCACATGGGCCTTGAGCCGCCGATACGGCCGGGACAACGAGAAAGCATGCAGCAACACCCAGCAGGGCGTCCCGCAAGGAACCTGTTTTCAAAATATCCTCTATCGTTCGACGCGACTCCGCAGTGGCCACAAGGGACCCGTTGCAAGATGTAATCATGTCTTATTGAGCCTGCTTACCACTTGGGTGAAGGCCTAACTCACAATATACGACTGGTATGGTCGTAGATCAATAGGTAAGCAGTACTCCCTGAACCATGATTTGAGGTCAAAGACTCAATACATGATTTCCCAAGCCTCATCGGTAGTCTCTGGCGCTACTACAAACGAAGGTTTTGGTAATGTAGAGACCACAACTTCCGAAAAGCGCATTTACTGTTTCTCCCCTGACTCAGCCATTTGATCCATCGAAGCAACACGCATCGCTGCCCATTAGCACCAAGAAGTCGGCTTGTGGTCAGTAATTCGCTGCATGAATCAAAAACGAACGTTTGTGGTTGATCTGGGCCTTCAACCTGCAGGTGAACCGATCACTGACGAGGAGCGCAGTTCGTCCCGACAGTACCTCCTGCCATCCAGTTTGGCTCCAAACCCACAGTGCTCACTCCAGTAAAACATTTATTCACCTGGGCAAGAGTAGTTTCGATACACGAGAACAACGGCTCAAACCACTACGGTGCACGCTCGAGGTCACTCATGAATCGAATTGCTTCCGCACAGCAACTTGCGAGCGAGAGCTTCAGCTGAGATGCTTGCTTCAGGAATACCGACACCTGCAATAGCACCCTCTACGCTTAGCATGGCGAAGCCATGAGCCATGGACCAGATGGCAAGCGCCAACTGGTCCGCGGACGCTTGCGAGCGCTCCACTTGGGCGGCGAGTTTCGCTGCAACTTCGAAGGCTTTCAAGGTTGAGGCCTGAACCTCCGGATACGGAGTCTTATCGATCCCTGACTGGAACATCACCGCGAAAAGATCGGAATGGTGCTCCGCAAAGAAGATGTAGGCGAGGTAGACCGCGAGAAGTTTCTCCCTGGGTGGCTCAACACTATCCGCGGCGGCCTGCAGTTCCGCTTCCAGGGTACGGTTGCCCAGCAGCACAATCTCAATCAAAAGCGCATCCTTGTCCTTGAAGTGGTTGTAAGGTGCACTGACGCTTACGCCGGCAGTGCGAGACGCTTCGTTCAAAGTAAATCCGCGTGGACCTTTCTTGCGGACGAGCTGGAGTGCAGCCTCGATCATTGCCGTCTTTAAATCGCCGTGGTGGTAGGACCTTGCTTTCTTCTTCATGAGGCATCCCTTCAGGCAGACGGGCGTCTATACAACAGTATATGAATGACGTTCATATAGGAGTTCCGCATGATCAAGATGACGATCCTCCTTCGCCGCAAACCGGAGATGAGCCACGATGAGTTCGTCGCCTATCACCAAAACCAGCATGCACCTCTCTTCAGCTCGCTGGCGGAGGTCAAGCAGCATGTTCAGCGTTACGTTCAATGCCACGCAACCGGCGATCTCCTTCCAGGCCTTCCGGACAATGGCATCGATGGCTCAACCGAGCTTTGGTTCGACGACCTTGCCGGCATCGCGGGGGTCTTTCAATCTCCTCATTACATGGCGAAGATTCGCCCAGATGAGGAGAAGTTCCTGGATCTGCACGCCTGCGAGTTTCTGGTTGGGGTAGAGCACGAAGTCATCCCCGTAACGCACGCCTAAAAGTAAGCCGTTCGATCACAGGAGTGATCTGCAACTTCCCGCGTCTTGCTCAGACCATTTCCCTGCAGCGGCAAAGATTGAATAGGTTATCCTGCAAAAGATGCAGTTGCACAGATTCCCGGCCTCCAAGTAACAGCCATTCGACACAGTAGCGTCGCTTCCAGGCACTGCGCGGTGCCCTTAGCTTGGCGGGCCTCTCTTCTTGGGGATCAAACTGGGCATCGAACGGCCGACTGTCGCGGTTGCGCTGGTGCTCGGTTCTCTCCTTGCTTCCCGCTTCTGCTCCCTGTGCTGGACAGCCGGCCTTTTGGCACGCTACAGCAGAAGTTCTTGCGCCAGCACGGCTAGCAGGTGCGCGTGCCATCCTGCTAGCCGGAACACGGACGGCTCATCTATCACAAAGAAGTACTTACTAAGGCTCTCGCGAGTGAAACGATTTTTTAAGGAGAAACCTATGCCCGACTTCCAGAACCCCGCCGATTACCAGTACGCCAAAGACCTGCTCCAAGGATCCGCCGTAGAAGCGAACGCCTTTCTGGCTCTGAAACGAGCGGCCGAGCGCGCGGACGGAGTGATCCCGGCAAAGACCCGCGAACTTATCTCGGTTGCAGTCGCCCTAAGCCTCCAATGCGCGTACTGCATCGATGTCCACACCAAGTCGGCTAAAGCGGCCGGAGCTACTCCTGAGGAGATGGCCGAGGTGGTTTTCGTCACAGCTGCCATCAAAGCCGGTGCCGCTGTTGGACACGGCCAGATGGTCATGCGCATGTACGGCGAAGCTCCTTCGCCTGCCGCGACTGCGGAGCAAAGGGCGAATCCAGCTAGCCCAACTATCGCAAACCAGCAATGAGCCTATCTCTCTTTCAATGGGTTCCCGGAGGGCCTGTTTTGTTGCCGCATTGGCATTTGCGCAGCCCTGGCCGATTGTGATGCGGACAAGGCTGCATCGCTGATTCCATCTTCCGACACAGCGATCCCACCAGCATGGGTAAGCCCTCGCCGAACGCGAGCATTACTCGCAAAGGTGGACGGTTTGATGTCGCTCATCAGGCTTCGCCCAGCTAGCTTTCTGGTCAGCGCCGGACTTCTACGTATTGGTGGAGGCGTTCAAAGCTCGCGCCTTCCGTCCTCTTTGCGCGTGGTACCTAAGTGAAGAGGATAGGAGCCTAAGATCGTTTCAGAAGCAAGCATCCGAGTTCCAGCACCTTACGAGTAGGGAAGAGGACAAGATGATCGACAACGCCTCAGTAGAGATTTTGGAGGAGCTCTCCGAGATCACGGCCCTGGTTGCAGCAGGAGCGGTACCGGACGCGGCGCTTGGCGAAGAGAGACTCCAGGCTCAGGCCCGGGCCTTTCTCCGGGCGTCAAAGGCTCCTTCCACCCTGCGGGCCTACCGTTCCGACTGGCAGCACTTCGTCGCCTGGTGCGATGGGCGCAGCATCTCGTCCCTGCCGGCCGCCGCTCAAACCGTCGCCCTCTATTTAGTGGCTCTTGCCGAAACCCACCGGCCCGCTACCTTAACCCGCCGGCTGACCTCGATCGCCAAAGCGCACGCTACCGCCGGTCATCCCAATCCGGCCACCACCCAGCACGCTGTCGTCGCTGAAACTCTCCAGGGAATCAGGCGTACCCTTGGCACCGCCCAGCCGGGCAAGACGCCGCTGCTGACCGCGGACCTGATTCAAGTGCTCGCCCATCTTCCGCCCGGTCTGGCCGGAGTGCGCGATCGGGCGATGCTGCTGGTTGGCTACACCGGAGGGCTGCGACGCTCGGAGCTGGCGGCCCTCACAGTCGACGATCTGGACTGGGTTCCCGAAGGAGCCGTGCTTACTCTGCGCCGCTCGAAGACCGACCAGGCAGGGCAGGGAAGAAAGGTCGCTATTCCCCGAGGAGCCCACGTGGCTACCTGCCCGGTCGCCGCGCTAGAGCAGTGGCTCGAAGCTGCCGGGATCCTTGAAGGAGCGCTCTTCCGGGAAGTGGACCGGCATGGCAAAGTGGGCAAGCTCGGGATCCATCGGGATTCGGTGGGAGCCATCCTCAAGCGGGCTGTGAAGCGGGCGGGCTTCAATCCGGCCGGGTTTGCGGGGCATTCGCTGAGAGCTGGATTTGCAACCCAAGCCGCACGCAACGGAGCCAGCGCCTTCGACATCATGCGCCAGACCGGACACCGATCCATCACCACCGTCTCGAGGTATGTGCGCGATGCACAGATCTTTCGGGATGCGCCAGCCAGCAAACTCGGGCTGTAAGCTCTTCGCCTGCTTCCTGAGTTTCACTCATTGCAGTGCCACGCCAGGACTTCATTCCTGCATCCCTTCGTTTTGCGCATCCCAAATTTCGGAATCTATGTCTACGCAAATCCAAAGCAAAGCCCCCTCATTGGTTTTGGTACCTCATCTTCTGCAGTAGTTACAGTCACTTAGCGATTGGCCCTAGACATGCTCTAGCTTCCAGCATCACCCTTCAGGAGCATTCAACTTTGAAGCTTTCCGTGCGTACGGCCATCGTTGCATCTACTGTTCTTTCCGGTATCTTTGCTGCTGAGGCCCAGACCATTACAACTGGTGACGTGACCGGCCGAATTACCGATTCCACCGGGAGCGTCGTTCCTGGCGCAACTGTCACCCTAACCAGTGTGGATCAGGGAACCGCCAGCACACTCAAGGCAGACAGCAACGGAACCTTCCGCTTCTCGCTCCTCCGCCCCGGAGCCTATACCCTGTCGGAAGAAGGTCTGAACCTCTCCGCCAAAGCTTCCAATGTTGTCGTTAGCGTCGGCAACGTTACTGAAATTAATCTCGTCGCTCTGCCCGGATCCACCATCACCACCATCGAGGTTACTTCCGAACAGGAGCTGCTTCAGACCGACAACGCCAACGTGACCACCACTTTTGGCCGGCAGCAGATTGAAGACCTTCCTATTGCTGGAGGCGACCTTACTAGCATCCCGCTCACTGTACCCGGCGCGACGCTTTCCACCGGCGGCGGTCTGTCCAGCAACTTCTTCATTTATGGCCTACCTGGAACCTCCAATCTGTTCACCCTGAATGGCGCGGACCTGATGGATCCCTTCTATAACATCAACAACTCCGGCTCCTCGAACAACACCATCGGTGCCCAAGAAATTGAAAGCGTCTCCATTGTTACCCCTGGCTACTCCGGACAATATGGCCGCCTGCCTGGAGCCAACGTCAATTACATTACCAAGGGCGGAGCAAACCGCTTTCACGGGTCCGGTAAATATCAGTACAATGGGAGCTTTCTGAACGCCGAGGACTGGTTCAAAAATTACTACTCCTACTCCGACCCGCAGCAGCGCACCATCTCAAACGAGTATGGCATCGACCTCGGCGGCTACATCCTTAAGGACAAGCTTTTCTTTTACGTCGACGATGAAGGTTTGCGCTATGTAGCTTCAAATCGCAACCAAGTCACCATTCCAACCCCCGCGTTTGCCAATGCTGTGCTGGCCAACATCGCAGTAAATCAGCCTGCGGAACTGGCGTATTACAAGCAAATTTTCTCGCTGTATTCCGGGGCCAACGGCGCCTCTGGTGCAACACCACTTACCACCGCCACCGACCCACAACTCGGATGCGCGGACTTCAATCAGGCCGGGTTTGGCGTTAACACTGCAACCGGCACAACGGGTGCTCCCTGCGCGGCTACCTATAACAGTCC